>CACZPC010000026.1 GCA_902782985.1 Oscillospiraceae bacterium | reverse complement strand
GTATCCTTCTGACAAATTTCACACTTAGCCATGGGAAACACCTCCTATCAATCTTTAAAACGCAAGTGAAATGATACCACAAGTTCTTCGATCATGCAACAGTTTTATTGTGAAAAAACTCGTCTTACCGTAACTATTCTCTCACACAGACTGCTGTCCGGTCCGAATTCGACTAATCTGATAGTCGTACCGGAAGGCGCGACCATCAGAAGTGTACCGGGGCCGGTGCATACGGCCATCTCATATTCCTCGTCGGCTTCTGAAGTATTAGCCACTCTGAAGAACACAAGATCTCCGGGAATTATATCATCAGTTATAAGTTCGCCGGTAACAACATCATATTCGAGAGTTACCTCGACGCCCACCTGCATCTGCTCCTCCATCGTCCTCGGCATCCTAATACCGTTTACGCACGAACATACATATGTCATACCGTTGACTGACATACCTCTCATAGTCATTCCGTTTTCTTTATAACTGCTGTTAACAAAACTCAGTGCGGAGCTTACAAAGTACCTGCAGGATACTTCTTCTATCTCCTCTCTGGGAGCGATCTCGATAACACCCGAAGAACCGATCCACCCGGTACCGCCGCCCGGCAGGGATACCTGATAAACACCGTCTCTTTTGACATCGGCGTAAAGTACCGTGTTCATCATTACCTGTGTAACGAGAGTACCCTGGCTCGCGTGGGTCATTATATTCTTTGATGTCTCGGAGACGACAAGCTTATATTCGTGAAGGTCCGGCTCCACCGAATCAGTATCCGATATCAGGTCCGTGCTCTTTACATATCCGTCTATGCCGTCAACGGTGCGTATAAGCGTATAACCGTCCCCCATATTATCGGCAAGTACCATGACCGGCTCGTTATAGAGTACCTGAGTGACCCTGACAGACGAAGGATCCGGTTCGAACATTACATCACAGACACTCTTATCTACTACCCGAAATGTGTCATCGTATATCAGGGTTACCGGCTTTTCGACGAAAAGCTCTATATTAGTACCTTTAAATAACCCCGGAAGCACCGCGGGAAGGATGACAAAGACTGATGAGACTACGAGCACTACAACTATCAGTGCGGCAAGAGCGCCGACAAGAAGATTCTTCTTTCTTCCCTTTACGGAAGCTTCCTTGTCGCCTAAGCCCCATGTATCATACATATCCTCAGCTTTTCCGTAATCACCGTAGGAGACATCGACCTCATTAAGGAAAGATGTAGCATCCTCGGGATGCCTTATCCCCTTTTCCTTCTGCTCATATAAGGGTTCATCCTTCTTACGGAACAGATCGGCAAAAGATCTGTGACCCTGCTCTTTACTGTTTCCCTTATTCTTTTTCATCTATTATAAAAGTGCAGACAGCGGCTGCATATTCTCCTTCGTGAGTGATGCTTATGGCAGCGCTCGAGACTTTGATCTCCCCGGCTCTCTTAAGAGCCTGACCGTGAAGAACGAGTTCGGGCGACCCGAAATCATCACTTATTATCTCAAAATCCGTAAATGCTATACCATCTGTCATAAGCCCGGTCCCCAGCGCCTTAGCAGCCGCTTCCTTGGCTGCAAATCTGCCCGCAAAGCGCTCAGCTGTCCTATGGATATTACCGGACACGGCAAATACATGATCCTGCTCCCTCGGAGTCAGGACACGATCAATAAATGATCTCTTATTATCGGATATTATCTTTTCCAGTCTTTCGATCCTGACCAGATCGATCCCGTTCCTGATCTTCATGGCGATCAGATCCTTACTGCGTTAACAAGCTTGCCTGCTATTCTGGCATCGGAATCCTTTATCAGCAGGTCATAAGGAACGGAAGATACGATCAGCGTCGGAAGTGACCTGGCTATCCTTGCTTCAAGGACACTGTTTAACGAAGAGGCGATCTTCCTGTTCATTACCGCTTCCGCGGAGTAATCATCTATGACGGCAAAATTACAATCCTTAAGCTCGGATATCTTATAGTCACTGAAACTCTCAAGCTGCTCGGTCTTAAGATACATGGCACTCTTGGCCTCAATGATCGCATACTTTACCAATATGACAGCGAGAAATGTCTTGCCGCTCCTGGGAATATCAGAATATACCGCTATGGGATCTTTCCCTGCATCATCAGCCTCGAAAAGCTTCTTTACGGCTTCGAACTTCACCCTGCGGTCTTTCTTCTTGCCGAAATGATCAAGCGCAAATGACTTGAGCGTATAAGTCGCATAGTCAGCCATTCCGGCTTCCTCGTAAGCTTCCTT
>CACZPC010000025.1 GCA_902782985.1 Oscillospiraceae bacterium | reverse complement strand
GTTGCTGCCAAGCTCAGAAAATATCATGACAGCATCGTTCTGGAACTTACGGAGCAGAAAGAGGCTTCGGATGAGATGCTTCAGAAGATGAAGGATCAGATAAAGAAGCTTGGGATCCAGAGTGCCATCGATGATTACGGCACCGGATATTCGAATGTTGTTAATCTCTTAAGGTACACACCTGACTACGTTAAGGTCGACAGGATGCTGCTGTCGGGCATCGAGGATAATCCGCAGAAGCAGCATTTCGTAAGGGAGATAGCACAGTTCGCGCATGATAATAATTTCCTGGTGCTTGCTGAGGGCGTGGAGACATCCGCCGAGCTCAAGACCTGTATCGAGATAGGTGCTGACCTTCTTCAGGGATTCTATATCGCCCGCCCGACGCCGGAGATAATAAGTGAGATAGCGCCTGAAGTAAAAGCGGAGATCTTAAGATATAACATCCGAAGGGATATCTGATCTGAGAGAAGATATCAGGTATCAGAAGAAGAAGATACCCTTGGAGAAGAAATAAGATGTGATTATCGACACAGGAAGGGTGCACAGCAGGATCAATTGAAGTGCAGTCTTTTTCTTCACACGTCTGAGCATAAGATATAATGGGAACAGCCCGGCATAATATCTGTAAAAACTGTCAGTGGGACAATCGATATGAGGATCTCTGATCGTCATGTTGATCGTTATCAGAAAGAACACTGTATAAAGTACAAGGACAACTGAATCGGAACTAATCTTTCTGCTTCGGATCATCGGTCTGATCTCCAGAAAGAGCAGGATGCATGTGCATATAAAAAGCGCAAGCGACAGTGCCTCGTTAGTCTTATTAAGTATTGTGAAATCAAAGCCGTCGTATTTATATGTATCGGTAAAGAGTACTTGAAATCCTATGAATACAGTCTTGAAGATATTCGAGGATATCCTGAGCCAGTACTCCATCTGAGCGTCCATGAAGAGCTTCCAGTTGCCGAACTTCACTTGAAGATATATAGGATAGATGAGGCTGATGACAGTCGCCGGAATGTACGTCATCAGGATATTGCAAAGCCTGATCTCCTTTTTTGCCCAAAGTATGCACATAGCAACAAATATGGCCAGGAATAGCATGGATCCCGAGTTACGGGTCGCGACGCTTAAGCCGAGGATAAGCCCCAGAAGCAGGAAATGCTTGCGCTCCAGAAACAGACAGAACGAAGCAACCGTGAGCAGGAAGAATATCGATTCGGTATATTCGAGTGTCGAGAAGAAGGACTGAGGTGATACGGCGATGATGCCGAGCACCGTATTATATTCCTCCATATGATAGTGATCTTTGAGAAGATGCCTGATAAGCACCAAAGAGAAAAAGAAAGCGACATTATTGACGATAATGACTCCGATATCCGATATAAAACGTATTAGCAGAGGTATTACCGGGAAGAATACCGTCAGTTCGTCGATATAGCCGTTGGCGGCGATATATCTGTAGGATTCCGTATCAAAGAGCCCGAAGACTTCGGTGAACGGTGTGGGAGCTATTACCATCACGGCGATCCAGAGTATCCTGGAGATAAGGAATAACAGGATCACTTCCTTGTATTTCGAAATGATCTCGCATGACTTGTTGTTCGATTTAAGTGTGTTTACTTCTTTCATATTATGTACATTATAACAATTGATGTGAGTTTTACCATTTTATATAATGATTTTGCCGTCGGTGCCCTGTAAAAGGGGTCAAAAGGGAACACGGTGAGAATCCGTGGCAGCCCCCGCTACTGTCAGTGCGTCGCATCTTCATATACCATTGAAGCTTTGATGCTTTGAGAAGGGAAGAATGCTTAAGGCACAAGTCAGGAAACCTGCCGATGAGTCTTATATGTTGCATGATGCTGCGGAGGGCGGCTAGCATGCGGAAGGTATTTATATGAAAAGGAAAATGCTTGCACTCGCATTGGCATTTGCCATGACATGCGGTGTCATCTCTTCCTGCTCTTCATCTGCCGAGGAGACTACTGCTGCCGAGACTACTACGGCTGCAGCTACAGAAGAAACGACAACTGAAGAGACAACAGAAGCTGAGGATTCCATCTATCCTCTTACGTACACAGATGCTTACGGCAACGAAGTTACTATCGAGTCTGAGCCTCAGAAGATCGTAAGCGTATCTCCTGCTCTTACCGAGATCGTATTTGCACTCGGAGCAGAGGATAAGCTCGTAGGAAGATCAGATTATGATGATTATCCCGAGGCAGTATTCGATATCCAGGCTGTAGGTCCCATCGATCTCCCTGATACGGAACTTATTGCTTCCCTTGAGCCCGATGTCGTTATCGCATCCTCTATCTTCAGTGAGGAAGCTTATAATGCCATTACTGATCTCGGCATCCCCGTTGTTATCATCAGAGACGAGACTACTCTTGAGGGCATGTTCGACGTTATCGCAGATGTTGCCGATGTAATCGGTGCTCATGATGCAGGTGAGGCTCTTGTAGAAGAGCTTTCTGCTGATCTTGCCGAGCTTAAGGCTAATGCTCCCGAGACAGATGCTACTGTCTATTACTGCATGGGTTACGGTGAGTACGGCGATTATACTGCAGGCGGCGATACGTTCATTAACGATATCATCGTTGCAGCAGGTGCTACAAATGCAGCTGCTGACGTTACCGGCTGGAGCTACTCAGCCGAGGCTCTTATCGAAGCAGATCCCGATTATATCCTCGTACCTGCATGGGGCTATGATGCATTCCTTGAGACAGAGCCCTATTCTTCTCTTACTGCAGTACAGGAGGGCAGAGTTATCGCTATCGACAATAACCTCTTCGAGAGACAGGGCCCCAGAAACCTTGAGGCTGTAGAGCTCATCCAGGAGGCTGTTTCCGCTGACGCGGCAGAAGATGCACAGGCAGCGTGATCTTTTCAGGCTTAAGCTGATATTAGCTGTCATCGCGACTTTGTTCGCGGTGGCAGCTTCTTGCTGCTTAGGCAGCAGTAATGTGACTTTGGGCGAAGTCATAAAGTACTTTTCAGGAATGAAAGATGAGCTGTCACCGACGGTGGTGACGATAATCGGCAGAGTCAGGGTCCCGAGAGTATTTACCGCGGCATTATGCGGCGGTGCACTGGCATCCGTAGGATGCGTGATGCAGGGACTCTTTCGCAATCCGATGGCTGATCCTTCAGTCCTGGGAATATCATCGGGAAGTGCTCTGGGAGCTGCGATAGCAATTGTCTCCGGGCTTAATATCGTTATTATCGGCGAGGGATTTACCGGCAGTTATATCGGTGCGATCATCGGTGCTGCGGTCACATGGATGATGGTATTTCTTATAGCCAGGAGCAGCGGCGAATATGATACTTCTTCCACTTTGCTGGCGGGTATTGCCATCTCTTCGATAATGAGTGCTTTTATAACCGTTCTCATGACACTTCATATGGACAGCATGGAGCGTGTCTATATGTGGATGCTCGGTACATTCTCGTCGTCCACTGTGGCCAAGATGCAGGTGCTGGCTGTCGTAGTGGGCATATGCGTACCGCTTCTTATCTGGATAAGTCCGCGTATCGATGTCCTGAAGCTGGGCAAGGAGGCTGCATTGTCACTGGGTGTCAATCAGTCGAGAACTCTCGGTATCACGCTTTGTCTGGCATCGGTCCTGCTGGCCTTCTGCGTTGCCAATTCGGGTATCATCGGATTTGTAGGACTTATAATCCCTCATATAGTAGCTTTCTTCAGAGTATATAAGGCAAGACAGAAACTGCTGATGTGCTTCTTTGTCGGCGCGTTCTTCATGGTCATATGCGATTCGGTTGCCAAGACCATAGTAGCTCCGGGGGAAATGGCGATCGGTGCGATCACGAGCCTTATCGGTGCACCTTATTTTCTGTGGCTCCTTGCAATAAGCAGGATAAGAGCAGGGCGAAAGGGGGAGAAGCTGTGAGCCTCGGACCTCTTAAAGCGGATAAGATAACCGTAACATACGGCAAGCGCATCGTACTAGATTCCTTCAGCCATACATTTGAGCCCGGTAAGATCCACTGTATCCTGGGCCCCAACGGCTGCGGTAAGACGACTCTTGTGAAGTCTCTCGTGGCGCGGTATGCCGCATCAGGGGATATCTCATATGTACCGCAGAATGTCTATGGCAATGTGGCACTGTCTGTCTATGATACGGTAGCTCTGGGAAGATATGATAAGAGCAGGTTCTTCACCGGTCTTACTCCCGATGACAGAGCACTTGTGGATAAGGCGATCTCGGATATGGAACTGGAAGCACTGTCCGACAGGATATTCGATACTTTGTCCGGCGGCGAAAAGCAGCGCTGCATGACGGCTCGTGCCCTGGCTCAGGATACGTCCTGGACCGTCCTGGACGAACCTTCATCCAGTCTTGATATAAGGCATAATCAGCTCACCATGCGAAAGCTCGTTGATCTTAGAGATAACGAAGGCAAATCTTTTATAATAGTTCTTCATGATATCAATACCGCCGTAAGATTCGCGGATTCATTTATCCTTATGAAGGGCGGAAAGCTCGTCTGTGTTAAAGACAGTCTTGATACCGAAGTCTTAAGTGATGTCTTCGAATCGCCTTTCGAGATGATCACGGCCACAGAGGGAGCTTCTTTTTTCTGTCCTTTATAACCGAGATCAGCATTATTATCAGAAGCGGCATTATGATCGCAGTGACGGCAAGGCCGCCCTCGGGTCCGAAAGCGCCTCCCGTAATGATGTCTCTGGCTGAATCGGTATAGCTGGTATTACAGATGGAAGCGGACAGATCAGAGCCGCTGACCTGAAGTCCGTAGAGGTTACCCTGACAGAAGTTCCAGGCCGTATGTGCTCCCGCAGTGATCCAGATACTTCCGCTCTTATAGGATATGAGAGCGAAGAGGAGAGCGATCAGGAAAAGATTGACTGAAGCTAGCGGAGTATATCCGACGTTCATGCTGTGAAATACCGAGAAGAGTAACGAAGAGAATACGAATGCCATCTTAAGTCCGATGCGCTTATCCATTACCGGGAGCATATAACCGCGGAACATCAGTTCTTCACAGGCTCCCTGAGGGATCCACATTATTATCGAGCTGATAAGTATCGGGACGGCTGAGGAAGCAAGTCCCATGCCGCCGAATCTTATCTGCCCCGTAATATTTAATACTATATATACAAGGGACATGAGTCCTGCTCCGAGGGCTATGCCGCCGAAATACTTGATGACGGCAGATCTGTGGAGCTTAAGTCCTATGGCAGTCAGGCAGTTTCTTACATTACGTGCTTTTGTACCGACTGAATTGCGGCGTGTCTTCAGGAAGTAGCATACCATGATGAGGAAATATCCGAGTGCCATGAGGCAGAGGAAGAGCGGATCCGAGAGGAATATCGCCAGCACTTCAAATGACACCTTGACGATGTCGGGGATAGTCTTGACATACTGAAGATCCTCGATGAAATCGGAATATCCCTTATCGCCCATGTATTTAACGACGGTAGGGATGATAGCCAGAAGCTGGAAGATCGACAGGATGACCAGCGGGTATGTGATCTGGTCAATAAGAAATCCGGGAAGAGACTTCTTGTAGACGGGATCGGTGAGATATCTTTTTTCTTTCCTGTCGCTGTCGGGATCGGTATAGACGGTGAATGCCTCGACCTCAAGGAGCTTTATCGATATAAAAATGATAACGCCGCTCAGGATAAGTGTATTAACGGTGCATATGGTACCGTTTATGATCTCGGTAATACCGCACCTGAACAGGATATTTCCAAGACCGTAGAAATGGCCGTACAGCGGCACCCACTCATAGATCATATCGTTCTGCTCGGAATTCTTGATACAGGTGATACAGATGGTTACAAGTATGAAGAACACGGGCAGGAAAGCAGTCTGCGCCGATACGACCGAATCATTCAAAACGGATATCAGGATCGTGGCGGATGCGATGAAGATGATAAGGCTCAGAAGCAGCGGCAATCCCACGATAAATCCTCCGATCCCTGCATATGCCGGGACCAGACTGCTGAGAAAATAGAAGATCACCGCGGGAATAGCAGCAGCCAGCGATACTCCGAGAATATTGCCGATGATTATGTCGCGACGCCTTACCGGACTCAGTAGAACGGCGGCAAATGTGCCCTTTTCCTTCTCGCCTGCGATGACGTTGGTTCCCGAGTTCATGGACATATAGAGTATACCGATGAATAAAATGAGCGGGATGACTGCTGTGGCGGCATATTTGACGGCATTATAGAATCCGTTCGTTTCATTTCCGGTCTGCACCGGATATTTGGTAATACTGATCTCTTCCGATGCGGAAGCGGGCCTTCCGGTCTCATTGCAGATGAATGCCTTATACTCTTCCATATATTCATCGACTACATAACCCTTCCATTCCGTATATATGACGGAGTCGGTCCTGTAGTAGGTGAGGATCTGAGGTATATCGCCATCCTCCGAGTAGACTTTCTCATCGAAATCCTCGGGGAAATAGATGACCAAGAAAGCATCATGTTCATGCATTATCTTGCCGAACTGCACAAAGTCATAGGCTGAGACGTCATATTTCCGGCTTTCGGTTATTTCCACTTCGGGAGCGTTCTCATCAATAAATCTTCTGAGAGAGTCCGGCGTATGAATGAATACCACATCGGATGTCTCGCCGCCGTTATAGAAGTAATCCCTCCAGGGCATAACGATACTGAAGATCGCGCTGATAAATGCGAAGGTGAAGAGAATGCCCATGGTGAGCGAGATGCCCGACATCTTGCTCTTTAATCCTCCGCTGTTGCGAAATGCCTTTTTGGCGATTGCCCAAAGTGCCCTGTTATTCATGGTGATGCTCTTTATAAAGCGTAAAGAAAGCGTCTTCGAACCTGCATGTGCCCGTAAGTCCCATGAGTTCCTTGCTGTTTCCTTCCGCGACTATCCTTCCGTCTACGAGTATTCCGATCCTGTCGCACAGATCTTCCGCTACGGAGAAGATATGCGTCGAAAGGATGATGGCACGTCCCTGTGCCTTGAGTTCGAGCAGGTAATCCGTAACCTGCTTTGATGTCAATATATCAAGTCCGTTCGTAGGTTCGTCGAATATGATGACCGGCGGCTCGTGGATAAGACTTATGGCTATGGAGACCTTCTGCTTCATTCCGGTAGAAAGCTCGATGATCCTCTTATCGGCGAAAGGCTTGATCCCGAATCTGTCAAAAGCCGTTTCCTTCTGGAACGGCACTAAGTCCTTGTCGATGTTATAAAGAGCCGCGAAGAAATCGTAGAGCTTATCCGGCGTGGAGAGAGGATCGAGCTTGACCTCGGTAGTGAGAAAGCCTATCTTTTCGTGGATCTTGAGCTTATCCTTCGACGGGGACATTCCGCATATCTTGATGTCGCCCGATGAGGGAGAGGATAAGGTGGAGATCATCTGCATCAGCGTAGTCTTGCCGGCGCCGTTGGGCCCCAGAAGTCCGTATACCTCGCCGCTCCTGACATGGAAGCTTACGCCTTTGATGGTCTCTGAATCCCTGGTGTAGCTCTTATGTATATCCTTTAATGAGATCATTACTTCGTCGGTCATCGGAATATCTCCTTCTTAAAGAGTCTTTGCAGTATCAGCATTCCCCAGAGCATATTAACGGTGAGGACGAGCAACAGCCTCAACGGCGTATCCTCAGACCAGAAGATATCTCTTATCATGCAGATCGAATTATGCATGGGGAAGCAGAGCTCCAGCAATAAAGGCCTGTTGCCTCGAAGCATCATGATGAAGAAATCCATGAGCAGCAGAGCCAGGGGCAGCTGAAGGTTTATGATAATGTCCTGCATCTTATCAAGGGAAAACACAACATATATACTGGTGACCGTCATCATAAAAGCGCCGGTCACAACGACAGCGAGCATCGTCAGAAGCTGCGAAGTCGTCAGGAGCATTCCGAAGGGGATAAGGGAAGCGGCATCATTGCTCGTATTGAGCCAGGATGAAAGAAAAAGGAAAGCGAAAGCGATGAGTGCCGAAAAAACGGATATCGTGATGATACAGAGCATCTTGCCGTAGACGATCTTCCTGCCCGGGACCGGAGTCAGCAGGAGCTTATTAAAGAATCCTCTGTCCTTCTCGGCTGCGAAGAGGTCGCATGTAAGGGAATAAACGCAATAATACATGAGGAGGATCATGATCCCCGGGACTACTTCGGAGGCTCTGGAATTAGCCTGTGACCTGTGATCGAGGATCTTGACTATCGGATTAAATGAATCTACGGTGAAAGGCTCTCCTATGACCGCCTGCTTCTCGGCGGCAAGCTTTTCCGGCAATGTTGCCGTGTAGCTGTCCAGTACTACTTCCGAAAAGCTGTCTGCCTTGCTTTCCGCAAGGATAGACGATCCGTCAAAAGCCAGCGTAACGGTAGCATGACTTGTAGCACCTGTATGTCCCGCCGCCAGATTATCGTAATATCTTTGTATTTCTTCATCAAAGCCGACATCATCGCTGCTGCTGAAGAAGACGAAGATGTTGCCCCGCTTGATCGCCGCATTGAACGCGGATGTCGGATAGTCCTCGTCCATTTCCTCCTGTGAGATCGTTATTATCTTGAAAGCGGTCCTTCCTTCGATCTCGGCGAGGTATCCTTCAAAAGATGCGGGCGGTTCTACGATATAGACTGTGCTCTTGCCGAAGGTGCCCGTCGACAGATAATTTATCAGCATGGGGAACGCATTTATCGCGATGACCATAAGGGCTGCGGGAAGCAGAAGAACTGCTGCCGATCTTTTCCAGTTTGAGGTTATCCTGGCCATCTCCCATTTAAATATCTTCCAGATCATAGGTCATATTATAGCGGCAAGAAAAGAAAAAATCTTTAAGAAATTATAAATATAATGTCAGAAAGCGTTTTACAATTTGCGTGAGATATGCTCTTGACAAAAACTTACCCCTACAGCATAATATTCAGGCACATGGTGCCATAGCCAAGCGGTAAGGCCAAGGTCTGCAAAACCTTTATTCCCCGGTTCAAATCCGGGTGG
>CACZPC010000024.1 GCA_902782985.1 Oscillospiraceae bacterium | reverse complement strand
GGTCAGCCTGAGTGGAAAGCAACTACAGCATAATTTAAGCCTTAACTTGAATTATATTCCAAGAACCGGGGAGCGATCCCCGGTTTTTTCTTTGCTTTTCGATAGATGGCGATATTGTGGAACTTATATTGATTAATTGTTAACAGAACGTTCTTCTTGATTTATTGAAGTGAGAGCATAACAAGGGTAAAATTTACTTAATAATATTTTTAATATAGGAGGTGGGTACAGTGTTAAGACTGTCAAATGGCAAATTTGATCGTAATAAAAAAGCTTTTACACTTATAGAGCTTGTTGTTGTGCTCATCATCCTTGCGATCATGGGTGCCATGCTTGTTCCTGCTCTGACCGGTTATATAAGGAAGGCAAGAAGAGAAAAGTTTGTAGAATCTGCTCATTATGCGCTTGTTGCCGCGCAATCTGTTATAACCGAACAATATGCCAAGCCTCTTTCCGGTGTGACGATCTCATCAGATAACAATAATATCGATTGGCACAGCGGAGTCGGAAAGCAGCTCGGAGATGAAGTCTTAGAGTTAATGAGCTGCGGCCGAGGCAGAAGTAACGGAGAGCCGTATATACTTGTATTTGCAACCGGTAATCCCAATTCCGCTTCAGTCAAGGAAAGTGATCTGAATACGGTTTACTATATAGCTTATGTGGCTGATGAGAAGTCTCCTGCCGTTTTCTATGTAAACGGTGAGTGGATGTATACCTATCCTCGAGGCGATAATCGTACTTTCCCTATCACTACCGGATCTGAAGGTTTCAGAAATACTATAGTAAATGGCGATCATGAGATCCCGTTGCAGTTCTACGTGGTATCCAACAGAACGGGTAAGAATGATATGTCATTCTGGAGAGGAACCGGCTTGAATACTCTTGAAGGCCACTGTGAAGGTAATAACGGATTCTGATCCGGGAGATCTGGGGCTATGAAATGTTATAACAAAACATCGATCATAAAAAGAACCAAATCGATCCTTCGTGATAATGAGGGAACGAGTCTGCTCCTTGTCGCCGTTATCGCTATATTGATCATTACCGGTGTTGTTATACTTCGTGTTACTACAACTTCTTTGTGGGCTTCGGCCGATAAACAGCAATATCAGGATAAAGCATATGTAATGGCAAGCAGTATGGGCGAATCACTTGATAAGCTCATAGTGGATGACAGACAGATCGATCTTTCTAAGATCGCTGCGCTCAGTGATCCCTCTGACAGGGTGATCGTAAATGATTCTTTGCCTGACGGATCATCGATCGTAGCTGATGTCAAAAAGTCCGGTGATTCTTATATCGTTACTGTCAAAGCAACTCTGAATAATAATTTCGAGTATGTCTATACGGCTGTATATACCGGTTCGGGCACATCTTATATGAGGCAATGACATATGAAGATCGTTAATAAGACAAAAGATATCATGCGAGATAATTCAGGCGAGACAATGGTCGAGGTCATGGTGGCGTTTACGCTCCTTTCGATCATGCTGCTTATATTTGCTCAGGGGATATCTTTTGCTACAAATACTGAGATGAGGGCCTCAAAGAGTCGAAATAGTGCAGATCAGGCGTTGATATCGCTTCAGAAAAAGCGTGCAGGTCTTACGGCGGATCATGATGTTATAGGCGGTAATTATATTGCTGCTCCGGGTGTAGCGACTGATGATAATGACGATCACGATAAGCCGCTCATAAGAAGAGAAGGATACAGAGTAAACGTCGACGGAGAGATCTACGAATACTATGTATACGATGTTGTTTCTCCATAAGGTGACATGTTATGCGTAGAGTGGTTAACAAAAGAAGATCCAAAAAAGCATTAACGCTTGTCGAACTCGTCGTAGCAATGGCATTGACGATGATCTTTATGAGTGCCTGCGTAATGCTGGTATATCCGGTAGAGAGGATATATACGCATACTAACGACTTAAGCCGTGCGCAGCTTGTAGCCGACAGTGTTGTGAATTCGCTTCGTGCCGAATGTACAATGGCTGCCATAGAGGATTCCGGCGATCTGTATATAGTTCAGGGTGACGGTGTGTTCGGAGATGCTCTCTATTTCAGACGGAGCAATGATTATATAGAGACTATTGCTTCAAATTACGTTATACCTCAGGCTGATATAGATGCGCTCCGCACGGCTCAGGCAGGTCAGCCCGTTATTGAGGGTGTCGAGAATAAAGCGGTATTCCGACTTAATAATACGGATGTTCAGTCAGGATATGTGCATTTCGGATATTATGCATTGGATGCAGCTGCTGAAGTTGATCAGAATGCGCCTTCTTCGTGGACTGTATACGATTATACAAATCCGTTCTCATCAGGAACTTATAACGGATTTCAGGTTAGACTTGATTTTAGCTATGACAGTGATGTCACGGATTATGTGCTCTGTGATGTAACTGTCCTTAAGAACGGTGAGGCAGTCTATACGAGGAATACTATCCTTTGTTTTGCCTGACTTATATTCTCGGATAGTTTGATCGGATAAACGAGATCAATATCCGGCCAGGAATTTCTTTGTCCTTTCATTTGAAGGGTCATTGATGACGGAGGCGGCCGGTCCTTCTTCTACGATAACACCCCCGTCCATGAAGACGATCGTGTCCGCCACGTCCCTTGCAAAACTCATTTCGTGAGTAACTATTACCATAGTCATGTTCTCTTCTGCAAGTTCTCTTATTACGCGAAGCACTCCGGCGGTAAGCTCGGGGTCCAGGGCGGATGTGGGCTCGTCGAAGAATATTATCTCGGGATTCGTGGCGAGAGCTCTGGCGATGCTGACTCTTTGCTGCTGACCTCCGGAGAGGTTGCAGGGGTACGCGTCTGCCTTGTCGGGCATACCCATCTTCAGAAGAAGGTCGTTGCATACCTTATCAGCTTCTTCGCGGGACTTGCCGTGAACGTGGATAAGAGCTTCTGTGATATTCCTTCTTACGGAGAAGTGAGGGAAGAGATTGAAGTTCTGGAAGACCAGCCCGAACTTTCCTCTTATCTCGGAAAGTTCCTTCTTGCCGCAGTATTCTGCCTTCTCTCCGACAGTTGAACAAAGGCTCATGCCGCCGATCTCTATGCTTCCCTTGTCTATCGTCTCAAGTGTGGTGGCGCATCTAAGAAGGGTGGATTTACCTCCTCCTGAAGGGCCTATGACGGCTACGACCTCGCCCTTAGCTACCTTGAGGTCTATACCCTTTAATACATTAAGATCGCCGAAGGATTTATATATGCCTTTCATCTCAAGTACATTCATTATGTTATCCTCCGATCACGAATAGTAGTTCATCTTTTTCTCGGCGCGGTTCATTATGATCTCTATAACGCCGTTCATCACGTAGTAGAATACGCCTGCCGCGATAAAGGGCATGACGGATACCTGTGACGATGCAAGGTTCTTGGCTGCCGTGAACATCTCCGTGACAGACAATACCTGCGCCAGTGACGTATCCTTAACGAGAGTTATGACCTCATTGGTAACAGAGGGAAGGACTCTCTTTACTACCTGCGGAAGTATTATCCTGAAGTATGTCTGGGACTTGGAAAATCCCAGGACCTGTGCAGCTTCGTACTGCCCCTGAGGCATGGACTGTATGCCGCCCCTGAATATCTCCGCGAAGTAAGCCGCATAGTTAAGGGTAAATCCTATTATGGTAGCAACAAAACGATAATCCAGGCTTCCTACAGCCAAGTCCCTTAAGTTGATATTAAAGACATAGTAAGGAGCGAAATAAACAAGTAGCAGCTGGAGCATGAGAGGAGTGCCTCTCATTATGGATATGTATACGCGTACGAGAGTAGATACGAGCCTGTTCTTTGCCATCCTGCCCCTGGCGATAAGAAGGCCTAAGGGGATAGAGAACAGAAGCGTCAGTATGAATATGCCCAGCGTGAACTTAAGTCCGGATAAGAGCTGTTGGATCGTAGATAAGATCGTGTCCATGAGATTGCCG
>CACZPC010000023.1 GCA_902782985.1 Oscillospiraceae bacterium | reverse complement strand
CGCAAGAACTTGCCACGACAGAATGTAATTTCTGATCAATAAGACTTAAAAGAAGACAGCCGTCCCGAATGGGGCGGCTGTTTCTTTTGTTTTAGGCGGAGAAATCATACATTATATGAGCTGTCTGCATATATGTATTGTATAGTGCGAAATGGATAAATCGATTAACTCATGGTATTATTAGAAAAGAAATTTGTTTTTTGCATTATGTCAGATGATGTATACGAGATAGTGCAAATCAGGAGGATAAACAGTACATGACTAAGTTTGTATTAGATGGTATTGGCATTAAGGGAATCTCATGTGCTGTTCCTAGTGAACGATTCGATAATACAGCTTATTATGATAAATTCGGAAAAGAAGCAGTAGATAATGTTATCAAGATGACAGGCGTAAGATATTCGCATCGTGCACCTGAAGAACAGACTGCTTCGGATCTTTGTTTTGTCGCTGCCAGGAACCTTCTTGAGACCAAAGGCATTTCTCCTGATGAAATCGGAGCAGTAGTCTTTATATCACAGACTCCCGATTACAGATTACCCGCTACTGCATGCGTGCTTCACCAGAGATTGGGATTATCCAAGAACTGTATAGCATTCGATGTTAATCTCGGTTGCTCGGGTTGGGTATACGGAGTAAATATAGTCGGATCGTTAATGAAGACATCCGGAATAGATAAAGCCCTACTGCTGTTTGGTGATACCAGCATCAGAACTGTTTCCCCTGAAGACAGAGGGGCTGTAATGCTCTTTGGTGAGGGCGGATCCGCAACTCTTCTTGCTAAAGATACAAATGAGTCTGTAAAAGGCGAGTTGATGACTGATGGTGACGGTTTCAAATCGATAATTATGCCGTCCGGAGCTTACAGAAACAGAAACGGAAGTACAGAACGAGTACTCCATTCTGACGATATCGTCCGCTCTGATTTTGACGGTCATATGAATGGTACAGATGTATTTTCATTTACGATCACTCAAGTTCCTAAACTTATTAAGAATTTTGCAGGTGAGGCCGGACTTGATCAATATGATGCTCTGATACTTCATCAGGCTAATCTTTATATAATTCAGCAGATCAGCCGAAAGACTAAAGTCCCTATGGAGAAGATTCCGATATCTCTTGACAGGTACGGAAACACAAGCGGAACATCGATCCCTGTCACTCTTTGTGATGCATATGGCGATGAGAGCGGAAAGAAGAGACATCTGTTGATGTCGGGATTCGGAATCGGTCTTTCGTGGGGTGTAGTTGAAGCCGATATCGACAGCAAGGATATTTTGCCTATAGTTGTTACTGACGAGTATTTTGATGATGGTATTATCGGAAACGATTAATGATGAAAAACTAAGTTTGATAAGGAGACGTAAAAATGTCAGATTCAGAAAAGATTAAGTTATTAGAAGATGCTTTTGAGCTTGATGAAGGAGAGCTTGCCGCTGATGCTGCTCTTGCTGATCTTGACTGCTGGGATTCAATGGCAAAGCTTACTTTGATCGTTCTTATGGACGAAGAATGCGGTAAGATATTGAAGAGTGATGATATCAAGAAGTTCGTTACTGTTCAGGATATATTGGATTACATGGAGTAATGCTGATCCATACCTTAACATCTAACTATTACGGTTCGAATTGCTATATTATCAGCGAAGGCGATCACGCGATCCTGATCGATCCCGCAGATGCCGGTTTGGTAAGGGATTTTCTTTCGAGGGAGGATCTTACCATTGATCTCGGTATACTGACTCATGAGCACTGTGATCATGTATACGGTTGTAGCGCTATACGCGAAGAGTACAACTGCAAAATGATAGCGAGTCGTATCTGTGATATCAACTTAAGAGACAATAAGAAAAACTATTCCAGATATTACAATTCGTTCATCGAGATCCAAACCAGATTACCGGTCGATACGCAATCGAAGATGGATCCGTTTACTACATATGCGGATGAGGTTTTCGAGAACGAAAAGACTCTTGAATGGTGCGGACACATAATTGTTTTGCGTGAGACCCCCGGACATTCACAAGGAAGCATATGTATCGTTATCGATAACAGCTATCTGTTTTCCGGAGACACGCTGATGAAGGATGATTCTACTGAAACTCATTTTATCGGCGGAGACAAGGAGCAATTAGCTCAAATTACGCTTCCCTGGTTTAAGACGTTACCGGAAAGCATTATCGTTTATGCCGGTCACGGTGAAAGCTTTAGACTGGGTGATAAGTTATGATCGAATTTGAAGGCAAGAAGATATTGGTAGTCGGCGCATCATCAGGTATCGGTGCCGAAGTCTCGAGTAAGTTGGCGGGTCAGGGTGCAGAAGTTATTCTGGTGGCCAGAAGAGAAGAGCTGTTAAGTCAGATCTGCTCTTCAATCGGAGGTTCAGCCTGCTATTATACGGCTGATGTCTCAGAGTATAAGGATATCGAGCTGCTTATAGAACGGATAGTATCTGAACACGGAAAATTGGACGGTATGGTCTATTCAGCAGGAATAGTTGAAGATCTACCGCTTCGTTTTTTGGATCATGACAAGCTCTTACGGACATTTGAGATTAATTATTTCAGTTTTGTAGAGTTCATAAGACAAATCACCAAGAAGAAAAATTATAACAGCGGGATGAGAATAGTGGCTATTTCATCCGTCTCATCCCTTATCGGTGAGAAAGCCCATACTTCATATTGCGCTTCAAAGGCTGCAATGGATGCAACTGTCAGATGTCTTGCTAAGGAATTATGGGATAAGGGGATCGCGCTGAACTCAGTTCAACCCGGAATGATCAGAACTCGACTTTATGATGAGTTCGTTGAACGAATGGGTGATTACGGAAGTGCTAATGAAGCTCTTAAAAAGAATCAATATGCCGGCATAGGTGAAACGGAAGATGTTGCAAATGCAGTAGCATTCCTTCTTTCAGGTGAGGCGCGGTATATAACGGGAACGGGACTTCTTATGGATGGAGGAACGTTCACGGCATCATCTTCATGATGTTGTTTGTGCTATTATTGTATTAAAAGAATTAAAAAATCAGATATTTGCGAGGGTCATATGGAAGAGATCAGAGAAGCTATCTTGGACTTTGTTGAAAGAGAATATAAACTGCCTGATGATATTGATCAGGACAGTTATGATTATGTAGAAAACGGATATGTCGATTCAATGGGATTGGTTCAGTTCGTAGCGATCCTGGAAGATCAGTTTGACATTGAGTTCACTAAAGATGAACTTCTGTCTTCAGAGTTTAGGACCATCGGCGGTCTTGAAAAGATGATCAGTTCCAAAATAGCCGGTTAATTGTGATTGGAGAAGGAAATGTTATCATCGAAGATTAACGGAGTAAAGATCGCAGGTGTCTCAAGCGCAATCCCCCCCAAGAAGGTGGATAATACCGAGTATAGTTCAGTGTTCGGTGAAGAGACGGTTCGTAAGACCATAGATTCCACAGGAGTACGATCTACTTATCATTCTACAGGCAAGCAGACTGCATCAGATCTGGCTTATATTGCTGCACGAAATCTGTTGGATTCAAAAGGGATAGAGCCTTCCGAGATTGGAATACTCATTTATGTCTGTGCACATCATGACTATATTGCACCTGCTACAGCTTTTGTTCTTCAAAAGCAGTTGGGTATCCCGGAAGATTCCATGGTCTTTGATATGAACCTGGGTTGTTCGGGCTTTGTTTACGGTCTTCAGATAGGATCGTCTTTACTAAAGAATTCCGCAGCCGATAAAGCATTGATCTTATTCGGTGATTCCAGCTCCAGAGTAGTATCGCCTAAAGATACTTCACGTTTACTGTTCGGTGATTCCGGAGCGGCATTATTACTCGAAAAGACTATGAATGATGCCGATGTTATGACTTTCGGTTTAAAGAGCGACGGCTCGAGATTTAATGAGATATATATTCCAGCCGGCGGATTCCGTCACATGAATGGTTCGCATGAACTTAAGGTGGAGGAAGACGGCAGAGAAAGATCGGATTATCATTCTCACATGAAGGGTACTGATGTATTCGTTTTTTCCGTTACGGATGTTCCCAATCTTGTCAGAGATTTCATGAAGCAAAACGAGCTTTCGTTTGATAATATCGATAATCTGTTTATGCATCAGCCTAATCTGTTCATAATCAAGAATCTGCTTAAGAAATTGAAGCTTTCTGAAGATAAAGCTCCCATGACGATTGATAAGTACGGTAATACAAGTGCCGTATCTATTCCGATAACCATGTGTGATCATTATGGCGATAAGTCAGAGGGAAAGAAAAAGGTTGTAATGCTCGGATTCGGTATCGGCCTTTCCTGGGGAGTAGCATACACGAATATTGATACTGAAGATATATTGCCGGTCGTTATGACTGATTATTGTTTTGAGGACGGACTCTTAGATGATTGATATTTTTGCTCTTACTGACAAGCATATTGTTGTTACAGGCGCTTCATCCGGTATCGGTAAAGAGACTGCGATGTTATTAAGCAAGTTAGGAGCAAACGTGACTATCGTTGCCAGAAGAGAGGATGCGCTCAAGGAGACTCTCGAAGCAATGGACGGTTCTGAGAATCATATGTTTTCTTGTGATCTTTCTGAATCTGACGGTATAGCACAACTTGTATCCGAGATAGTTAAGTCGGTAGGTCCTGTAGACGGACTTATACATTGTGCCGGAATCGGAGCTAATATGCCGATCGCGTTGACAAAGACAGCAACGATTGATTCGGTTATGAAGACGAATTTTTACTCCTTTGCGGAACTTATCAGATTATTTTCGAAGAAGAAGAACTTTAATTCCGGTGCCAGTTTTGTCGGAGTCAGTTCCGTAGCTTCGATACGAGGCGATAAGACACAGGGGGCTTATGCTGCTTCTAAAGCAGCTATGAATGCTTATGTTCATCCTGCGGCTAAAGAACTTGCAGATAAGGGCATAAGAGTTAATACAGTAGCTTTCGGTGCGATCAAGACAGAAGCATTGACGAAGTTCCTTGAGTCCGGCGGGCAGGATGCCGCTTTAAAGGATCAGTATCTGGGATACGGGGAACCTTCCGATGCTGCTAATCTATTAGCATTTCTTGTCAGCGACGCATCCAGATTGATCACCGGATCAACGCTTGTTTGTGACGGTGGATATACATCCTGATCATAGTTTATTTCTGTGGAGGAGCGATCAATGAAAAGAAGTTTATTGGCAGATCTTTTTTATCAGAATGCAGAAGCAACTCCTGCAAAGAAGGCGATCTGGTGTGACGGGAAATCAGCCTCATATAAAGAGATGGCTGATCTGATCAGCAGGTATTCCAATCTTTTGTTAAGCCTGGGAGCTTCTTATGGTGATCATATAGCTATCCCGATGAATAACAGTATCGAGTCGGTCGCTTTGTTCTTTTCGGCTGCGGATCTTGGATTGTGTGTTGTACCTTTAAATCCTTCATTGCCTTTTGAGGCAATCAAGGTGGCTATGCTTGCCGGTGACATAAAGCATCTAATCGCAAGGAAGGCTTTCTTGTCCGAGTGTGAGAGAAGCGGTGGGATTAAGATTGACGGATTCACGATCTGTCTGGATAAAGAGTTCCCCGGAGCTGTTCCTTTCGCAAAGATCAATGAGATGCCCTCAACTCGTCCCGAGCCGCAACATGATGTAGACGGTTCTGAAAGCCTGATACTGACCATGACATCGGGCTCAACAGGAACACCTAAGCCCATTGATATCAGTCAGCAGAATAAATACGACCGCAGCATGGCTCATATCAGAGTCTATAGTATAACTACGGATGACTATATCCTGGCAGCTACACCGCTTTATCATTCTCTGGCGGAAAGACTTGTTATCCTGCCTTTGATATTAGGTGCGACATCCATATTGATGCCGAGATTTACGCCGGCACTTTGGCTTAAGTGCGCTGAAGAACAAAAGCCTACCTTTACTATCGCAGTATCGGCTCAGCTTGCTCAGATCCTTGAATTGCTTAAGCAGGAGGATGCTCCTGAGATAAATAGCTTCAGGTGCATCGTATCATCGTCGGCATTGCTGGAAGCTTCTGTTAAATATGAATTGATAGACCTTCTGAAATGCGAATTCCATGAGATGTACGGAGCTTCGGAAGTATCTACTGTGACGGATATCTGTTTCCAGGATGCGCCCGATAAGCAAAAGTCTGTCGGTAAGCCTTTCGACGAAGCAGAGATTAAGATCCTTCGCGATGAGAGTGAAACTGATTTTGATACAGTCTGTCTTACAGGTGAAGTCGGCGAGATCGCCGTTAAGTCTAAACTTCAGTGCAAAGGCTATTATAAGCAGGAAGCCATGATGAAGGCTGCAATGTTTGAAGATTATTTCAGGACAGGCGACCTCGGTTATCTGGATGAAGACGGTTACCTTTATTTTGCAGGCCGCAAGAAAGAGATAATCATCACAGGTGCGATCAATGTATATCCTCATGATATAGATCAGATCATCGGCAGGTTACCCGAAGTGGAAGAGTGTGCTGCATTCTCTTATCCTGACAGCAGATTAGGAGAAGTAGTTGCTTTGGCTGTTGTAGCCAGAGAAGATCAGGAGATAAATCTTAGATCATTGAAGGCATACTGCGCTAAGAATCTGGCGGATTTCCAGCAACCTCATAAGATCTTTATCGTAGATTCGCTCCCCAAAAACACAATGGGTAAACTTCAAAGAATGGCAATCCTTGATCATGTAAGAGCGGCCGGATTGGACGAATAGTTGCGGAGGCGTATATGAATATTGATGGAATAAAAGTAGTTGATGCGACGCTCCGTGACGGAGGCTTAGTTAATGATTTTTTCTTCGACGATGATTTTGTCAGAGCGCTCTATAAAGCAAACATCGAAGCCGGTGTTGATTATATGGAGTTCGGATATCGTGCCAGCAAGAAGCAGTTTTCTACGGATGATTTCGGTAAGTGGAAATTCACAAGCGATGAAGACGTATTGAAGGTTATCGGAGAAAAAGATCCGAGAATGAAGCTTTCGATAATGGTTGATGTCGGAAGAACGGATTATCTGGAAGATATTGCTCCGAGAAGTCAAAGTCCTATCGATCTCTTTCGCGTGGCAACATATATCGAGACGATCCCCGAAGCGATTGAAATGATCAACCATATCAGTTCTCTGGGTTATGAGACGACTTGTAATATCATGGCTATCTCCAAGTGTACGGATGAACAGATAGCAGATGCACTTTACAAACTTGCCAACACATCTGTTTCCGCAGTCTATATCGTAGACAGTTACGGTGCATTATATCCAAAGCAGGCCAGAAAGCTTACGAGATTGTACCATAAGATATTATCGCCCGCAGGAAAAGAAGTCGGTATGCATGCTCATAATAACCAGCAGTGTGCATTCGCCAATACTCTTGAGGCGAAGGATCTCGGTGCGAAATGGCTTGACGGAACAGCCTTTGGTATGGGACGTGGCGCAGGTAACTGCCATTCTGAAGCATTACTGGCATATCTAAACGGTAAAAAGTATCATCTTGATCCCTTGCTGAAACTGGTCGAGGAATGGATGATCCCTATGAAAGATTCCGGGATCGAATGGGGTTACAATACGTCCTATATGCTTACGGGGCTGACTAATCAGCATCCGAGAACAGCGATAGCTGCGACTAAGACTAAAGATATGAACTATACGGAACAGTTCAAATTCCTGTCATATCAATAAAAGAGGAAACAATATGAAGAGTGAAGTTACCGTAGGTGTAGTCGGTGCCGGACGTGCTTTGGAATTGCACGCTTTCGGCTACAAAAGATCCAATATACCTTGTCGTTTGAAGACTGTTATGGCTCGTCGCTGGGAACAGATCAACCGTGCTGTGGAGATATATGGATTTGAGAAAGGTACTACGGACTTTAATGATCTTCTTAATGATCCCGAGATCGATGTGATCGATATATGTACTCCGCCTTATGTTCATAAGGAAGAGATAATTCAGGCTATGCGTGCGGGAAAGCATGTTATCTGTGAGAAACCTCTTGTAGGATATTTCGGACGCCCCGGCGATCCCGAGCCTATAGGTGAAAAGGTGTCTAAGCGGTTCATGTATGAATGTCTTCTTGAAGACCTGGATGAGCTGCGCACAGTCCGTAACGAGACCGGAAAGATCTTTATGTATGCAGAGAACTTTGTATATTCACCTGCTGTTCTCAAGGCAGGTGAGATCATCCGTGCCAAAAAGAGCAGAATTCTCTACATGAAGGGCGAAGAGAGCCTTAAGGGTTCGAGCTCGGCTGTTGCCGGTGAATGGAACAGGACCGGTGGCGGTATATTCATGCGAAATGGAGTTCATCCGCTTGGAGCGATCTTGTATCTTAAAGAACAGGAGGCTCTCGCTCAGGGTGTAAATGTTACGGTTAAGAGCGTTATCGGCGACATGGGGTACGCAACCAAGCGCCTCAGTGAGCACGAGCATCGACACATAGCTGCCAGACCGCATGATGTTGAAGATGCAGGTACAGCGATCATTACATTTACTGACGGAAGTAAGGCAACGATAATATCTACCGATAATCTTCTCGGCGGAAGTAAGAACTATGTTGAGATATATGCTAACGATACTGCGATTAATTGCAGACTGACCATGAATGATGCCATGGAGACCTATATGGTCGATGATGAAGGTATGGATGGTGTTTATCTTTCAGAGATGCTTCCTATAGTTACAGGATGGAATAAACCGTTTGTGGCTGATGAAATGCTTCGCGGTTATTGTAATGAGATAGTGGATTTTATGGGGGCAGTCATTGAAAACCGTGAACCTGAAGGCTGCTTTGACCTTGCCGCTCAGGTAATGAAGGTTACCTATGCTGCTTATTATTCCGACGAAGTAGGAAGAAGGATAGATTTAGTTTAGTAATATTAATAATATAGATGTTAAGGCGATGAACGAGTTTTTATTTGATTTTGATAGGGTAAACAAAATGCTTCGCAGAACCGAAGAGCATATTAGTTTACTTAAGAATGACGGCAGACAGATCTACATATATGGTTCAGGAATATATGCCAAGGGTCTCAGGAATTATCTGAACAAAAGACCAGTTACTGTTGACGGTTTCGTTGTTGACGATATGTATCTCCCTGCGGAGCGAAGTGAAGATGTATTATCTCTCACGGAAGCTGTTTCGAGAGATAACATGTTCTTAATGTTTGGAATCGGTGGTGGATTCACAGATTGGTATTATGAAAGGATCCGAACACTAAAGGAGCAGATCTCGGCTTGTAGTAATTCTGAGTTTATTGTGATCAATGATTATTGGCTGGCTGAGGAAGGGTTTATCAATCATGAGATACTTGATATTGATTTTATAAAGACTCATTTGGATGATTTCAGGAAAACTTATGAGCTTTTAGAAGATGATCTGTCAAGAGATACGATGATGGAATATCTATATGCATCTGCAGGAAAGGATGCATCTGAATTGGCTAAACTGGCATCGGATCACGAACATGATTATGATCTGCAATTGCTTTTTGATGGCAGAAATAACGGTGTAGTAATCGAGTGTGGAGCTTTTGACGGTGAAAGCATTGTTCAGATGTCAGATTTTACGGATAACAGCTTTGATATGATCGCATTAGAGTGTGATGAGGTGAATTATCAAAAATGTCGTGAAACGGTAAAACAATATCCGAATATAAGAGTATTAAAGTTAGGTGTTTGGGATAAGAAAACCAAATTGGCTTTGGTTATGTCAGACTCTTCGTCGTATCTTAAAGAAGTTGATGAATGTGATAACATTTCTGATGCAGTTGAAGTTGTTGATCTTGATTCTCTTATAAAAGAAGATAATACGGCAGCAATAATAATGGATATCGAAGGAAGTGAGTTAAAGGCCCTAAAAGGAGCTGTACACCTTATATCCATCGGCGCGAATTTAGCAATCAGGATATATCATAAGAAAGAAGATCTGATCACTATTCCTCAGTTCATAAACTGTATTAATGGCAATTATAAATTCTATATCAGATACAATAAGGGGGCAAGTCTATGCCGTACAGGAGATGAAACTACTCTTTACGCCATAATGAAATAACAGCTTTAGTCATCTTTTTCAAAGTCTGTTTTCTGCCTGATAACGTATTGGGGGGAATGGTTTTCGCTCATGTAGATTCTTCCGACATACTCACCAACAACCCCAAGAAGCAGAAGTATTGTTCCGCACATTACGAGAGTAACGCACATTTGCGATGCCCATCCGGCTTGGATCGAGGGATTTAAGAGTTTTTGGATAATTAAGACAATACTGAAGACCACTCCCGCAAAAGCTGATATACAGCCGAGGAATGTTGCTATCCTCAAGGGCTTGATAGAGAATGTCGTAGCACCGTTGACCCATAAAGAGAACAGACTGAGCAAAGTGTAGTTGGATTCTCCGACTTCTCTTGCTCTGTGATTAACAAAGACTGCATCAACGTTTTTGGTGCTTCTGAAGACCAGGCCGGGAAGATAAACATAAGAATTGGTATAACGACACATCTCGTCGATTATAAAACGTTTTGCAGCATAGAAGCTGCTTCCGCCAAGGTTCTTTGGGATACCAAGAAGGTGTACACCCATCCATCCTGCCATCTTGGAGCCGAGATTTCTGAAAGAACTGTGCTTCTTAACGTGGTATTTACCATAAACGACATCAAAGCCTTTGCCTTCATACATGCGGTCAATGATCTTATATGTATCTTCAACGGCAATCTGTCCGTCATCGTCCAAAGATACAACAACATCACCCTTAGAAGATTTATAACCTGCCAGTAATGCGGCATGCTGTCCGGAATTTTTAGCTAATTCAAATCCCCTTACTATAGGGTATTCCTGACTTAGTTTTTGTATCTCGCTCCAAACATTATCAGGTGAAGCGTCACTGACCAAGATGATCTCATAATCATCGTCCATATGAGATTTGTGTAGTTCGAGTATCTCTTCGACTACACCTCTGATCGTTTTTTCTGAACGGTAACAAGGAATAACAAAACTGATAAGTCGCTTGCTCAAATGAAATCATCTCCTATTTTTGCTAGTTTTCTGCGCTTAGGGCTGTCTTTAGACAATTCGGTAACGAAATAATAGCATTCATTGCCGCTTCGAATGTCTTTTCTTACCGGTTTTTGCCCATTATGCTTCTGGTTGTTTAAGTGCTTTAAGTTATTTGCATAGATGACGGAATGAAGAGTTTTAAGCCCCAAGATATCCATGGCGAAATCTTCGACCAGGATCTCACTTTCTATAACCTCAACACAGTTGCCATAACTTACTTCACGACCCATCTCTGCAGTGTCGCCTTGGATATCATAAAGACCGATAAGACCGATCTTTTCGCCTTTTCTGTTGTAGACCACGAAATAATAGTCATCAGGCTCATTGATCTGCCATTTAATATAATTGATCTGATCTTTAAGAGTCTTAGCAACTACACCTACCGTCTCGCGGTTTTTCTCGTCTGATCTGATGTCAAATGAAAATTGAGCGTCATCAAGCGTGATGCTCTTTAATTCAACAAATCGACCTTTTATAGTTCCATCGTAAATCATAATTTAATTTTATCATATCCGACCGCATTTGTATGGCGTTTACACTACAGGCATTTGATAAAGTATTATTGATTAATCGTTCGGAGACATTTAAAATATATTATAAATATTATAAATAAAGGTGTTTGCTTATGATCCCGTTTAATATTCCGCCTTGTGTAGGAGAAGAATATGATTACATCAAGCAGGCTGTAGCCAATAGAAAACTATGCGGCGACGGACCGTTTACAAAGAAATGCAAT
>CACZPC010000022.1 GCA_902782985.1 Oscillospiraceae bacterium | reverse complement strand
TGGTCAAAGGCAAGAACTTCCCGTCACAGGAGCGCTTGGAAGCTTGAAATGCCCGGCTTTGTTGAGTGCCCGCAGTGTCATTCCAAGATGCTTCGCCGTAAGGTTTGTAAGAACTGCGGTTATCTTGATGGCAAGCAGGTAGTAGCGATCGGCGAAGAAGCCTGATCTAACTAGAGTCAGTAAACAGCAGGGCGGTGTTATAAATTGGCACCGTCCTTTTTGTTTTGAGATCAAACCAGCACGAAGACAGGGGAAAGAAGCATGAGCAAGCCCGTAGTAGCAATCGTTGGACGTCCGAATGTCGGAAAGTCATCTCTTTTCAATACTTTATACGGAGAGCGTATATCCATAGTCCATGACACCCCCGGTGTTACACGCGACAGGATATATGCGACTGCTGTTTGGAGAGAGAGGGAATTCACCATGATCGATACGGGCGGTATCGAACCCGAGAGTTCGGACGTGATCCTTCAGGGAATGAGACTTCAGGCCGAGATCGCCATGGAGACGGCTGACGTTATACTCTTTATGGTTGACTTAAAGTCCGGTCTTACGGCCTCAGATGAAGAAATAGCCGTAATGCTCAGAAAGAGTAAGAAACCCATAGTAGTCTGCGTAAATAAGTGCGACTATGTAGGTGAGCCCCCGGCTGAGATGTATGAATTCTATAATCTCGGATTAGGCGAGGTGATACCTATATCGGCTTCACACAGACTCGGTATAGGTGAGTTGCTGGATGCTCTTTTTGAGAATTTCCCTCCCGTTGACGAAGGTGATGAAGAGGACGGAAGGATCAGAGTAGCTCTTATCGGCCGCCCCAATGCGGGCAAGTCATCCCTTACCAACAGGATGACAGGCGATAACAGGGCTATCGTATCCGATATCGCGGGTACGACGAGAGATGCCATCGACTCCGAAGTCGACAACGAATACGGTAAGTTTACCATCGTTGATACGGCGGGTATGCGTAAGAAGAGCCGAATCGAGGATGTTATCGAGAAATATTCGATGGTAAGAGCACTGTCTGCCATCGATCATGCCACCGTCTGCGTTATCCTTATCGATGCTACGGTAGGAATAACAGAGCAGGATACAAGAGTGGCGGGACTAGCGCACGATAACGGCAAGGCGTGCATATTCGCTATCAACAAGTGGGATCTTGTCGATAAGACCACGGGAACTCTCGAGCAGATGACCAAGGCCGTCAAAGAGAGATTCTCCTTTATGGATTACGCTCCCGTTATCTTCATATCCGCCAAGACCGGTCAAAGAGTAGATAAGCTCTGGCAGACCATCGTGGCAGTTCATGAGCAGGCCGGCAGGAGACTTAAGACCGGTGTATTTAATGATATGCTCAATGAAGCTACCGCCATCGTTCCGACTCCTCAGGATAAGGGACGTCATCTGAAGATCTATTACGGTACGCAGATATCGACCAATCCTCCTACATTCGCGCTATTTGTAAATGATAAGGAACTGTCGCATTTCTCATACGAAAGATATCTCGAGAATCAGATAAGAAAGAACTTCGGATTCGAGGGGACTCCCATAAGGATATACTTGCGTAATAAGAAGGGCGAAGAGACTTGATATTTTGTGTAATATGCCGAGTAATAATCAGTCTGTATTAGTAGGAAAATAGTTAAGGTTATTTTGAAAAGATAATAAGGAGTATTCTATGGCTAAGATAGAGAATATGCGTAACATCGCGATCATCGCACATGTCGACCACGGTAAGACCACGATCGTCGACTCAATGCTCAAGCAGGCAGGTATCTACCGTGAGAATGAGCAGATCGTAGAGCAGGTAATGGACAGCAATGATCTCGAGCGCGAGAGAGGTATTACTATCCTTGCGAAGAATACTGCGATTCAGTATAAGGATATCAGGATCAATGTCGTTGATACTCCCGGACATGCCGACTTCGGAGGTGAAGTAGAGCGTGTTCTTAAGATGGTAGACGCCGTTCTTCTCGTAGTCGATTCCTTCGACGGACCGATGCCTCAGACAAGATTCGTTCTTCGTAAGGCACTTGAGATGGGTCTTAAGCCTATCGTATGTATCAATAAGATCGACCGTCCCGACGGACGTCCCAATCAGGTCGTAGACATGGTACTCGATCTCTTCATCGAGCTCGGAGCAGATGATGATCAGCTCGAGTTCCCGATCATATTCACATCGGGTAAGACAGGTATAGCTACTCTTGATCTTAAGGAGTATGAGGAGGGCAAGGAACTTGATTTCCAGCCGCTTCTTGATGCTATCGTAGAGAATACTCCCTGCCCCGAGGGCGATACGGAGGCTCCTTTGCAGCTTCTCGTATCCAATATCGATTCCGATCCTTATATCGGAAGGATCGCTATCGGAAGAGTCGAGAGAGGTACTATCTCTCAGAATCAGAATGTATGTGTAGTTACATATGGCGAGGACGGCAGGACCAATTCCAGGATCGTAAAGCTCTTAAGATTTGCAGGACTCGGCCGTCAGGAGATCGATTCCGCTTCAGTTGGTGAGATCGTATGCGTAGCAGGTATTCCCGAGATCAATATCGGAGATACTATCTGTGATGCTTCTACTCCCGAGGCTCTTCCTTTCGTAAATATCGATGAGCCCACCATCGCCATGACATTCTCCGTAAATGACAGCCCTTTTGCAGGTCAGGAAGGTAAGTATGTCACATCCAGACATTTAAGAGACAGGCTCTTTAAGGAAGTCGAGACAAATGTATCGATGAGAGTTGAAGAGACTGATACTACCGAGGCATTTATCGTAAAGGGAAGAGGTGAGCTTCACCTTTCTATCCTTATCGAGACTATGAGAAGAGAAGGATATGAGTTCCAGGTAGGTAAGCCTCAGGTCATCATGAAGGAAGTAGACGGTGTGCTCTGCGAGCCCGTTGAGGATCTTATCATCGACGTTCCCGAGGACTTTGTAGGTCCCGTTATGGAGAAGCTCGGAAGGCGTAAGGCAGAGCTTCTTAACATGCTTCCGCCGGACAAGGGATACTCTCGTCTTGAGTTCAGGATCCCCTCCAGAGGACTCATCGGATACAGGACCGAGTTTTTGACCGACACTAAGGGCAATGGTATAATGAACAGCGTAATCAGCGGCTTTGAGCCTTTTGTCGGCGATATTGAGACACGTTCTCACGGCGTCCTTGTAGCCTTCGAAAGCGGTGAGGCCATGACTTACGGTCTGTTCAATGCACAGGACAGAGGAGCACTCCTTATCGGCGCAGGTACGCCTGTATATGAGGGTATGATCGTAGGTATCAACCCCAAGCCCGAGGATATTACGGTAAATGTATGCAAGAAGAAGCATGTAACTAACATGCGTGCTGCAGGTTCCGATGATGCAATGCGTCTTACACCTCCCCTTAACTACAGCCTTGAGCAGTGCCTTGAGATCGTTGAGGACGATGAGCTCTGTGAGGTTACGCCCAAGAGCATCCGCCTCAGAAAGAAGATCCTTAATACGGATCTCAGAATGAAGGATAGGGCTAAGAAGAAGTAATCCTTTATCCTTCCTTGATAAGGGGTAACTTGATTATATATGCTGTCTAAGAAAGTCAGGATCGCATTTCGTATACTCGTCGTATTACTGCTCTTATTTTTCTTTGCAGTAACCGGTGTTTATTTCGGATATAACTATGTCATCGCGCAGGAGCAGAGATTTGATCTGCTGGAGAGCAAGATCGAAGACGGATCTTTTGATATCAACGAAGATACCGAGGGTGCCGTACCGCTCGTGATCAAGCAGGGTGATATGACAACCGATATTGCGGATAATCTCTTTGAG
>CACZPC010000021.1 GCA_902782985.1 Oscillospiraceae bacterium | reverse complement strand
TCGACTGCCTGATTTATCCAGTAGTTGCCGTGGAACGTAAGATCATCGGAGGCCTCGAATCCTGCTTCTCGCATAGCGTCCTTAAATCCGTCCCAGCGTTCGTAAGAATCGGCCATATCCAGATGTCCCGTAACAAATCCGATATTTCCGGAATGGCATTTGGATATAACATGTGCGGCAATATCGTGCATCATCTGTCTGTTGTCAGGTAAGACGCGATATGTGCCCGGAAGGCCTGATCTTATGCATACCATAGGCGGTGCATTGTCATCATGAGAGATATCTTCTATAAGATCCTTGGCTATGCCTTCGTGTACAAGAGTGTCATAGCATATGATGATCCCGTCATAGCTGTCTATTGACGGTAATGAGAGTATGCTCTTGAATCCTATAACGTGTAAAGGGTTGCTTGAAGGAACGGAGCAGGTTCCGAACACATCAATACGATACCCCTCCTCGCGAGTGTATCGATCAAGATGCCTGAGTATGGACCGGGCAAAGTCGTAATACATGTCGCCAATAAAAACACACAGTCTCATATTTTTATTATAATTATAAACCTCATAACTTATGTAAATATTCTGTATATCTATGATTATGAAATTGTATTCAACTCATATATCCTGTATACATTGTAAAAAAAATATGTTGTATAATAATCTTGATATATATTAAAAGAAAACAAGATCGGGTGATCGATCAGGGAGGCATGATATGTTTTGTATGTTTTGTGGGCATGAACTGCCTGTAGGAGCACAGTACTGTGAGAGGTGCTGTATTCCGCCCAAGAAAGTTGAATCAGAAGAGACAGCTGCTGCCGCTGCACCGGCACCTCTTAAGGTTGTTGAGACTTTAAAGGAAGAGACCGTTAATGACACTCCTGCACCTTTTAAGAAGGCTGCAGCAGTTAAGAAAGAGGCTGTTAACGATACTCCTGCACCTTTTAAGAAGGCTGCGCCGGTCAAGACAGAGAAAAACACAGATACACCTGCTCCTTTCAAGAAGCCCTCAGCTGCGAAGGCTCCCGCCGATTCGGATGTACCGGAACCGTTTAAGAGGGCTTCCAGAGCAAAGGCAGCAGCTGATAAAGAGACCACCGCTCCTGCTAAGAAAGCGGAAAGTCCTAAGAAGTCATCCGAAAGCGATTCTCCTATCAAGAGACATTACCGATCAAATGAAGATATAGTAACTGAGGATGCTGAAGATACTACGGCTTTCCTTCGCATGGATTCCCTTGGTACATCCGGTACGCTTGGTTCTTCGAATTTGACTGAGTCATTATCTTCAGGTTCGGACGGATATTATTCATCCGGCTCATTGGGCTCAGGCGAAGTATTATCTTCGAGTTCCGACAGTTCGAGCAGATACTATCCTTCCGGTTCTGCGAATGTATTACCTCAGAGAAACGACAGTACTAATCATTATCCTTCATCACATGCTTCATCTGTTGTCGGATCTTCCGAGCCCAGTCCTTTCAAGCCTCTTGGAGGTCAGACTAAGGAGGAAGATACGAAGCCTGATAACTCAGGTCCTTTCAAGCCTCTGGGTGGTCAGACTGCAGCTCCCGCTGTAAGTGAAGCTGCGAGTCCCTTTAAGCCTCTGGGTGGTCAGACGTCTGTGAATGAGCCTCAGGCTGAAAGTGAGCCTGCCGGTCCCTTTAAACCAATGGCCGGACTTGCCAAGCAAGAGCCTTCTCCCGTAGAAAGCGATACTGCGACTCCGTTCAAGCCTGTTAAGGCTGCAAATCCTACTGCTCCGGCAGCTCCCAAGCAGCCTTTCGCAAGAGGTCCGTTCAAGCCTATAGATTCTGATGAACTCGAAGAAGAGATAGCTGCTTCTTCAGTTGGAACAACATCATCTTCTGAGGGTATGGGAGCCGCTAATGTTATCCCCGGACTATTTAAACCTCTGAAGTGAGATATATCCTGAGATACTGAAGACGCCTTCTTGTCCCGTTGATGAGAAGGCGCCTTTTATTCACAGTCTTGGCAGGGAGGGAATATGACACCTGAAAAGAAAGCAAAAACTTTAAGTTTTTTATCATTGGGGCTGATAATAACAGCTGTTATAGTTCTCCCGTTCTCGGTCATCTGCGCTGCCGATGACAATTTAGTTGTGGCATTTCTGCTGGGCATTTTATGCATGTTTATGACATATACCGCCTGTGCATTGGTACTTGTGGCGGGTAAGATCCGTAAGAGCAGAGCTGTCAAGGTTATCACCGTAATAGTTATTATATTTGCAGTGATCTGTATGGTCATCTTGATCGTATGCGGTTTTATATTAGGGATGATGAGCTGTTTTGACGGCATAGGAGATTTTTTCCATCATTGCTGAAAAGTTTAGAGATATCTAGAGCTAAAGAGCTGTTCGAAATGCATGGCTACCGCGTTTTTGAGGCTGTTGATACCCTGCGGACAGGAATGCTGTTACTGAGAAAATTATTGAATTGTTAAAAAATTAAGATCTCTTTCAGTTGTATAATGACCATAAGAATGTGATCTTAGCGGTCCACGATCGGAGTGATTATGTACCTGACGGAATATGTTGCAACTAACTGGATACTGATCCTGGTACTTCTCGGATTTACTGTCTCACTGATATCGACTGTATTCCTGGATAAGAAGACGATCGGCAGCTTGTATGCGCTGATCGCAGAGGTCTTCTTGCTCTCTATCGCCGTTTTCGCCGAGTTTAAGCTTGCCGAAGGTAAAGGTTATATATCTCTGAGGCTGATCCTAATGGCGATCAGATACAGTGCGACTCCGCTTATCTTGCTTCAAATACTTATGACGATCGTCAGGAAGCAAAGATGGTTTATCGTACTCCCGGCCGTTGCTTTAACTATACTTGATATTATCTCAATATTTACCGGGATCGTATTCGGTCTCAATGATAACGGAAAGCTTGTCAGAGGACCTTTGGGTATGCTTCCGTTCATTATTGCGGGATTATACTGCGCTTATCTTGTACTTCTTCTTATAAAGCACGGGGCCAAGCAAAGCATGGAGCTGGTTCCTATCCTGTTCTTCGCTTTTGCATTTGCTTCCGGTATTATCCTTCCGTTTATCATAGGAAGTGATTATGCTCAGGTATTCTGTTCTACTATCGCCGTGTCGATGTTTGTATATTATGTATTCTCTATTCTCCAGCTGACTAAGAGAGATAGTCTTACGGGACTTCTTAACCGTCAGGCATATTATGCGGATATCACAAGTGATCCTGAACTCATAACGGCCATGATATCAGTAGATATGAACGGTCTTAAGACGATCAACGATAACGAGGGACATGTTGCAGGTGATGAAGCACTTGCCACATTAGCCAAGTGTTTTCTTCGTGCTGCCAAGAGCAGACATCATGTATACAGAGTAGGCGGAGATGAATTTGTTATCGTATGCCGCAGATCTGACGAGTCCGATGTTATGGATCTTTGTTCGCGTATCAGAAGCATAGTGTCGGAGACAAAGTACAGTTGCTCCGTAGGATATTGCTATACGGGAGTCGGTGAGAAGTGCATAGATGATGTCCTTAAGGTATCTGATGAGAATATGTATGCCGAGAAGGAAAGGTATTATAGGGAATCCGGAGTCAAGAGAAGATAAGATCGGATCATGACATAAGGTTCGGTATTATTGCTATAATATCAGATATTACCTCTTCATTTAGGTATGAATATGATCCGAACGTAAGGGACATTTTACGTTCGGGATCGTCATTGACGGGAATAAGGAGTTTTATGATCAGATTTATAGAAGATCCTGAAGAAAAGCGGAAGATATCCCGCGGTATCCTTGAATCGTTGACAGAATGGTTCGAAGTTGAAGAGAGCAGAGAACAATATATAAGAGAATCGGCTGATCAGCCTTTCTGGGCCTATATAGGGGATGACGGATATGACGGATTTCTCTGCCTTAAGCAGACAGGCAAGGAGACGATGGAGCTCTCCGTAATGGGAGTTCGAAAGGAGTGCCACAGAAAAGGTGTTGGCAGGAGTCTTTTTGCAGCGGCGAAAGACTATGCCTCTATGCACGGTTATGAATTTATCCAGGTCAAGACTGTAAGGACCGGCATGTATGAGGATTATGATATAACTAATGCTTTTTACAGAAGCCTCGGGTTCAGGGAGCTGGAGGTGCTCCCGGATTACTGGGATGAATCAAATCCCTGCCAGATCTATATCATGTCTCTTAAGAGTGCGATAAATACCATTGCTACTCGTCATAGTTACCGTGGCAGGTTTACTTCAGAGGCGGTGCCTGAGGAGGACCTTATTACTATAGCAAAAGCAGGGATCGATGCTCCGTCAGGCTGTAATAAGCAAACGACGGATGTAGTTATCGTAAATGATCCTGAAGTGCTTGGCAGGATAAAGGAAGTGTTAGACCCGCCTGTGGCTTCTACCGCGCCTGCCATGATCGTCGTCCTTACAAGAATGATCTACGCATACCGTGACAGATGCTTTGCAGTACAGGATTATTCTGCGGCTATCGAGAATATGCTCCTGGCCATAGTGGAACTCGGATATCAGAGCTGTTGGTATGAAGGTCATATTACGGATGAAGATCGTATCTGCGATAAGATCGCTTCCGTATTGAATGTTCCGGATGAGTATGATGTAGTATGTATACTGCCGGTCGGTAAGGCCGCAGAAGGTTTCCATGCTCCGAGTAAGAGACCGTTGTCGGAGAGAGTCCGTTTTAACAGCTGGTCATGATACATATTTA
>CACZPC010000020.1 GCA_902782985.1 Oscillospiraceae bacterium | reverse complement strand
GCTCTTACTTCATAAACACTCGATCCTTTGATCAGCTTGCAACTTCCTGAGCTTCGGAAGCGGGAATCGCGATCCTTACTGCTCTTGTCAATACATCGATATAGCTGTAAGAAACGATCTCAAAATCTCCTTCTGCTTCTCTTCTGCACTTAACAGTAAAAACATTAGGATAGCAATTGTCGATCACACCCTCATGAACGATAAGCCTCTTACGACCTCCGTTGGAAGTAAGTCTTACGCGGCTGCCGATCATTGACTGAAGTTTGCTTCTGCAAGAATCCAGATCCGATCTGATAATCATGGGTCAGTACCTCCGCCTGTTAATGCAATACAGACCAACTATAACAGTTTCTTGATTTTTTGTCAAACTGATACCACTAGATATAGTTTTGTTTTGTGTATATTTTACAAAATGTAGTGTTTTCAGTGCTTTTGACGCTTTTCGCCATTCTCTCCAATGGAAACCATCCCTTTAATAATGTACAATCATTGAGAGTTATAAATATGTAAGGGGCAACGACATGCTGACAGACATTGAGATCGCCAGACAGGCAGAGATACTTCCTATCGAACAGATAGCATCGAAGATCGGAGTGAGCTCCGATGAACTTGAATTTTACGGCAAATACAAGGCCAAGATCCCCATGAACGTCATTAAGAGCAGGAGCTCCCGCAAGGACGGAAAGCTCGTACTCGTCACGGCCATGAATCCCACTCCCGCGGGAGAAGGAAAGACAACAGTCAGCATCGGTCTTGCTCAGGCACTTTGCAAGATCGGCCGAAATGCAATGCTTGCGCTCAGAGAGCCTTCCCTCGGTCCCGTATTCGGCGTCAAGGGCGGCGCTGCAGGCGGCGGATATTCACAGCTTATCCCCATGGAGGACATCAACCTTCATTTTACGGGCGACCTTCATGCCATTACTTCGGCCAATAACCTTCTTGCTGCCATGATCGATAATCACATCTATCAGGGCAATGAGCTTAATATCGACAAGGACAGGATCCTTTGGAAGAGATGCATGGACATGAATGACCGTGCTCTCCGCAATATCAATATCGGAGTCGGCGGCGGCACCAACGGTATCGAGCGCAATGACTCCTTCTCCATCACGGCTGCATCCGAGATCATGGCTACTTTATGCATGGCAGAGGATATCGATGATCTTACCGAGAGGATAAAGAATATCGCCGTCGCATATGATACGGACGGCAACATCGTTACTGCCGGCATGATCGGAGCCGAGGGATCACTCACCGTTCTTCTTAAGGACGCGATCAGTCCTAATCTCGTACAGTCACTCGAGCACGTACCTGCTCTTGTGCACGGCGGTCCTTTCGCCAATATCTCACACGGATGCAATTCCGTTATCGCCACTAAGGCAGGACTTAAGATGGCTGACATCCTCATCACCGAAGCAGGATTCGGCGCAGACCTCGGAGCATTTAAGTTCCTTGACCTTAAGTGCCGCGCGGCAGGTATCTGGCCCGACGCCGTAGTTATCGTTTCTACGGTAAGATCACTGAAATATAATGCAGGTATCGCCAAGGAAGATCTCACGAAGCCTGATGTAGAGGCAGTAAGAGCAGGCTTCCCCAACCTTGCCAAGCATATCGAGAATATGAAGTCTTTCGGCATCCCCGTAGTCGTCGCTTCCAACAGATTCCTGACAGATACGGACGAGGAGATCGCCGAGATGAAGCGTCTGTGCGAAGAAATGGGAGCCGAATACGAGCCCGCGGAGATCTTCGCCAAGGGCGGTGAAGGCGGCAGGGAGCTCGCTTCCAAGGTAGCGGCGATCCTCGATGAGGACAGACCCAAGAAGCCCGTATTCACATATGATCTTAAGGATCCCGTCGAGGAGAAGATCACCAAGGTCGCTACTAAGATCTACGGTGCCAAGGATGTCGAGATCCTCCCCGAAGCAGCTGCCAAGATAAAGGAATTTACAGCATCAGGTTACGGTGAGCTCCCCATCTGTATCGCCAAGACACAGTATTCGCTTTCCGACGATCCCAAGGCATTGGGACGCCCCGAGGGCTTTACCCTTACGGTTCGCGATGTAGCTCTCAGCACCGGTGCGGGATATATGGTCGTTCTCACAGGCAAGATCCTTACGATGCCCGGTCTTCCCAAGCATCCTGCCGCTCTTGACATCAGCATCGACAACAACGGTGACATCCACGGTCTTTTCTGACAGATAAAAGATGAAATATCCTAATCCGACATTTCTTCAGAAAGCCGCAGGCATAAAGAAGAAGCGACATACCAGGGCGATCGTCATTTCGGCGGTCATAGCCGTTATGGGTCTTATCCTCGCCTTTATATCGTGGGGTGCCCATATGCAGGACATATACCGGTCCGAATTCCCCGATATGGTCGGTGCGGGCACATCCTCTTCCGGAGCTTCCGATGAGACTTCGACCACCGCCTCCGAGGAAACGACCACGGAAGAGACTACGACCGAGACTTCGCAGACGGGACTTGCACCCGTAGTGGCAACTACGGCGGAGATCCCTGCGGATAATGCCACCGATGATACGACGGCTCAGGATAATACCGCTGATCCTCTCACATCTTTCGATCCCGTTACATTCAGGACATCGCACCCGATCCAGACCATCTCTCACGAAGACAGAGACGTGCTCCTGGACAGCGTAAAACAGCAGATCCTCGACTATATGAGCGATAACGAAGATGAGCGCATCAGCTTCAGATATGTAAATCTCGCATCCAATGAGACCCTCGGACTGAATGATCTTACTCCGGTCATCCCCGCGGGTGCCTGGGCACTTCCGCTCAATATCGTATATTGCGAAAGGGTCGCCGACGGCTACATAAGCCCCATAACACAGCAAATGTTCAGCGGCGAGGAGGCTCCCGGCAATAATTCATTCATCGTCGACAATTACGAACCCGGAAAGTCTTTCTATCTGGGGACCTGCGCAGAGCTTTCGATAACGCATAACGATTCACTTGCTCTCTCATGGCTGACTGATCATCTCGGAGGCTCCGACGACGTATGGTCAGACATCGCGCCCATCAGCTCCTATGTTGATTATTCGAGAACTATTACATATACGGATTATACCGGCACCGTTATACGAGGCTCGGGAAGAACATGTGTCTACGATCTCACATCTTACATGGAATATCTTTATTACGGATATATCAACACGCCGGATACTTATCTGCCGCTGATAGGTGCCATGAGTATTTCCGAAATGCCCACTCCCTATACGACGTCTTTCGGTACGGATGCCACTATCCTTCACGTCTGCGGACGAAATGAAGAATCAAATTCCTACACGGATGTAGCGATAATAGACGGTGACGAGCCGTTGATAATCGCCATCAGCTGCGAGTGCAGCTCCTATGACCGTGCCTGCACCATTATGGCGGATCTCTCGGGATACCTGCAGCAATATATCGCATCCTGCCACGCCTGATATGCTCGCCTTGATAGATATCTTTGATTTGTGATACAATACCTTCGGTTCGTCCCATGTGATCTGTGGTCGGGATCGGGTCTTGTGCAATTCGATCCCGTGAACCCTGTCAGGTCCGGAAGGAAGCAGCAGTAAGCGG
>CACZPC010000019.1 GCA_902782985.1 Oscillospiraceae bacterium | reverse complement strand
CCCATAAATACCGAAGTATAGTTACCGTCGAGCACCGAACTCGTCTTCTGAGTCGCGAATATGCTTATATTGGCTTTGACCTTTGTAATGTAATCGCTGATCATGGTGCGGGTACAGCCCCCATGATCGCGTCGATTATCATATCCTCGGTAACTCCGTCAGCTACGGCTGCGAAGTTGAGCGTTACTCTGTGTCTCAATACACTGTGGATCTCAGCCTTGACATCATCGGGAGTAACATAATCACGACCGTTAAGGAGAGCGACTGCCTTGGATACTTCCATGAGAGTAATGGCACCTCTGGTGGAGGAACCGATAGTCATATACTGTGTGAGATTCTCGGGAAGGATATTCTTGGGATGTCTTGTTGCATTAACAAGCTTGATGATATATCTCTTTACCGACTCATCGATATAGACCTTCTTAACGAGTTCCTGAAGATACTTAACACTGTCAAGTCCTACAACTGCCTGTCCCTTGGAGAATACGTCAGCCTCTACTCTGTTAAGGATCATGACTTCTTCATCCTCTGTAGGATACTCAAGCTTCTCCTTGATGGCGAATCTGTCGAGCTGTGCCTCGGAGAGTACATATGTACCTTCCTGCTCGATGGGGTTCTGCGTAGCGATTACCATGAAGATCTCGGGCACGGGATAGTTCTCGCCGCCGATAGTGGTCTGATGCTCCTGCATGACCTCGAGCATGGCTGACTGTGTCTTGGCCGAAGATCTGTTGATCTCATCGAGAAGTACGAAGTTGGCATGAACGGGACCGAGCTTCGTATCGAAAGTATTAGTCGTATAGTTAAGGATCTGAGTACCGATGATATCGGAAGGAAGAAGGTCAGGCGTACACTGGATACGTGAGAATCGTCCGTTTACGGCCTCCGTCATCGTCTTGGCAGCCGTAGTCTTTGCAAGACCGGGTACCGACTCGATCAGGATATGTCCGTTGATGATCATCGAGATAAGAAGAGATGTACCGAGCTGAGCCTGGCCAACCATCTTCTCGTAATAATAGTCATTTATCCTCTTAGCTATGGCAAGAGCCTGTTCGATCTCACTTTGAGAGATTACCGTGAAATTTTGCATTATGATTTATTCCCTTTCTTTAGTATTGAAATACCTAACAAGTTATTTTATCACATTTATCAAATACTGTTAACTTTTACCTTTTTCACTATAGAAATCACTGCTTCTCATCTTAATGCCTCCGTTATACATAATGTTTGCTCACGAATATAGACGCGGATACAGACTGCCGGTTGCATGATGATCTTTGAAGTTACACTTTGTTCACAAACCTACCCCTGACAAATATCCGATTCGATAATACGACAAAAAGCCGCATACTTTGAGGTAAAGTAGCGGCTATTTGATGAATATACTGAAATACTGTTAATCAGACTGTTTAAGTTGCTTATGCTTGCTCTTCTCTTCGTACATCAGAGCATCGGCCGCTTTCATATAGTCCTCGGAAAGCTCAGTCACGCTCTTCATACCGTCATGCTGAAGTTTTCTGATACAGACACCGACACTTACTTCCACCCGGTATGTCTTCTTGTCACGCTCCGTGCGCTTTCTTATCTGCTCCCTGAGCCGGGTAATAAAGTCATTTGCCTTCTCCTGCGAATAATCCCCTGCCAGAACGACGAATTCATCACCGCCGGTCCTCATGCATATCTCGTCGTGCTGCGCTGCATTTGTCATGGCTTCGGCTATCGTACACAGACTGTAGTCGCCTTCCGCATGACCGTAATTATCATTTACGTATTTAAGATCATCCATATCGATGACCATTACCGCCAGCAGACCGTCGTCGGCAACACCTTCCCTATAGAATCGGTTGAAGAACATCTCATACCCGCGTCTGTTGTAAAGACCCGTGAGCATATCCCTGTTATAAAGATTCTCAAGCCTTTCGACAGATACATTGAGAGCCTGCCTTATCCTGAAATTCTCCAGCATCGCACCCATAATGACGAGCCAGGATTTCATTGATAACTGTTCGATATCGTCAATCTTCGGGGATACTATCAGATATCCCATGTAATACTGAAGATGATGAAGCGAGAAGATGTAATACGGATCAGGATCTTCCAGCATATCCTTCGGCAGCAGATCTTTCTTCCTGATCACCTGCCTTTTGACATCCTTATCACCGATAAAACCCGAGACGACCGTGATCTCCTCGTCCTGCTTGGCATATTCGTCACCGACGATACGCTGTGCTTCCCATCCCGGCGCCAGACACAGGAGCATAGCATTAAAGTCCGTATCTATCGCCGCATTCTTCCTGATCTCACGGAAACACTCATTATGATCCTTGGCATTGGACATACTCAGGACCATATTGGTAGTCGACTGCATCAGATAGCTCATCTTACCCATATGACTGAGGTAGACCTGTCTGATATCCTCTACATTGCCCGTAGTCATCGGAGCGCACCCGCATGACTGATTACACATGAGCTTACCCGGAGTCCTGACGATCATCGGCACTTCCGTGCCCTCCCACAGCTTTTTGAGAGTAACGATGCTCTCGTATCCCATCTCGTAAAAAGGCTGCTTTGACGTGGTTATGGACGGATATCCCTGATAAGCAGCTTCAACACCGTCAAAGCCGGTAACGATTATGTCCCCGGGAACATCTATACCTCTGTCACGGAGAGCATTTAAGACACCGATAGCCGAATAGTCATTGGCACATACTATCGCATCAGGATATTTCACTCCTCTTTCGGCACAGTCATCAAGGATATACTGCACCGCACTCTCACCGCAGTCTCTCCAGAGAGTACCGAAATAAATCTTCTCATCCGGCAGCTCCAGGCCGTGACTTTCGAGAACTTTCTTAACGGCATCGATACGTTCATAAGTGAAATACTCTTCTTTCTTGCCTGCTACATGATATATATCCCTGCAGCCGTGCTCCGTAACTATGTGGTCAACGACCGCGGCAAACGAAATAGCTTCGTTATTCAGCATATTTCTGAAACCGTCTATCTTACCGCCCACATTGATGACCGGAGTATTTGTCTTAGCAAGTATCTCGAAAAGCTTGCTCTTGGCATAAGGCGGATACGAGGAATCGATTCGTATTACACCGTCAAAATCATCAAGATCGGGGATCTCAAAAGAGACGATATCACCCTCATCATACATGACATACTGATCATAGACCTTACTGCTGAAAGTATCGCTGAATACTGCAAATACGATAACCTTGACATCATTATCCAGAGCACCCTGAATGATACCGTGCTCCATCTCACGCGTCATCGTCTCATACATATTCGAAGTAAAAACGGCTACCTTGCGTCTCCTGCCCATAAAGTCAGATCCCCGCTATCTCTTTATACCTCTCCAGATTCTTCTTAAGGAGCATCGGGACATCCAATCCGTACGGACACTTCTTCCTGCATGCACCGCACTCGACACAACGTTCGATCCTTCTCATCTCATTCTTCCATTTATCGCTAAGGTACTCTTCTTCGGAGAGCCTGTTCATAAGCTGGATCATCCTTGCACACTGATTGATCTTGATATCAACGGTACACGGCATACAATTACCGCAGCCTCTGCAGAAGTCTCCGGAAAGCTCTTCTCTGTCACATGCGATGAGCTCTCTGATCTCATCACTAAGCTCAGGCTCCTTATCAAAGAACTCAAGCCACTGATAAAGCTCATCGGGAGTCTGGATACCCCATACAGGCAACACATTATGCTTGGTCATAAAAGCCATGCAGGCCTTGGCATTTGTAAGGATACCGCCTGCAAGTCCCTTAGATGCGATAAATCCGACTCCGTTATCCTCACATCTTCTGACAAGATCCACGTCGCGCTCGCTCGCAAGATATGAGAAAGGAAAATTGATCGTCTCATAAAGACCGGAATCGACGATCTCCTCGGCAACGGCTATCTTATGTGATGCCGCACCTATATGAAGGATCTTTCCCTGCCTTTTTGCTTCCTGCATCGCTTCATACATTCCGGTTCCGTCACCCGGGCGATAGCACTGAGTCATGAAGTGGAACTGATAGATGTCGAGATGATCGGTACGAAGATTCCTAAGGGTCGCTTCAAGATCGGCTTTAAACTTACCGGGCGTATCCGCCATCGTCTTCGACGCAAGTATGACCTCATCACGGATACCGTCGAAAGCAATACCCATCTTCACTTCACTGCTTGCATAGGAACGCGCGGTATCAAAAAAAGTCATTCCGCCGTCGTGAGCATTTCGAAGCATCGTTACGGCCGTATCAAGTTCCACTCCCTGAAGCGGCAACGTACTGAACGCATTCTGAGGTGTAGTAATACCGGTCTTACCAAGTGTGATCATTCTCATAACATGTCACCTCCCTTCATCTCGGCTAAAGAAGAATAACCGTCAGTTATCCCATTTACCGTCGCCGGACTTCTTGATCTTCAATCCCTCACTGTATGCCTTGGCGACTACTTCGCCTATGACTCTGTACGTCTGCATACCCGTATCATAGATAATGGGCCTCATCTTCCCGAGATCAACATGTCCGTCTGTAATTATGGATTCGTCAACCTGCTGTGCGACGATCTCTCCTACCAGTATCCCTGTCGAAGGATCCCACGATCTGCACTTACATTCGAGCACAAGAGGGAATCCTTCTATGATCGGAGCATTGACATTGGGAGCTTTGGTTACGGTACATCCCGCCTTGGCGATCTTATCCACGTTATTACCGCTCTCAATACCGAAATAGTCACAGATCGTAACGGTATCGACCGTACCTGCAGCCACGGTGAACTCACCCGTCTTCTCAATATTATCAGTTGTCTTATGCTTACTCAGATAGATAGTGATCTCACCGAAATCCGACTGTATTCCCCACGCGGCAGTCATGGCATTAGGCTTTCCGCTCTCGTCATATGTACCGATAACAAAGACTCCTTCGGGTGTGATCACGGAATTGTGTGCATCGAATTCAATACTCATAAAAGACCTCCGTCCCTTTATTGTTTCTAATTCGAGTTTAACAAACCAAAGGATAGAAAATCTTTCCTAAATGTAAACAATTCATGATGCTGTGAAATTGCCTCACTTTTGGCGCGATATCAAAAAGACCCCGAACGCATCCGAGGTCTTTTTGAGACAGATATATAATGAAGAAGAAAAACTATTACTTTCCCAATACGATAACGTTCCACGATGCTGGCTTTAATGTCGCAGTGAACTTACCGTCTTCAAACTTGTAGTCATCTTTGCTTACGGGCTTTACCTTCTCCTCGGCCGCGGAGTTGGTTAGATACATATCATCACTCTCGAGAGACTGATATTCGATCACCTTATAACCCTCAAATCCGCGAAGATCAGCCTCAAAAGGAACATCTTCTCCTGTAAGTCTGTTTACCGCAAAGATGGTAAGCTGATCCTTCTGCTCGTTATATACGGGGATAGCCTCTACATCGGTTACTTCCTCGTGCTTGGAAGTCTTATGAGTTCCCGTAGTCATAACAGGACGTAGAGCCGTACCTCTTCCGTACTTGGACGCATGGAAGAAAGGATAGAAGATAGTCTGTCTCCAGGCCTTGCCGTCTGCCTCCGTCATGATGGGAGCGATAACGTTTACAAGCTGTGCAAGGCAGGCGATCTTAACTCTGTCTGAGTGCTTAAGGAACTTGATGAGAGCAAGTCCGTTTACTATGGCATCCTCATATGTGTAATTGTCCTCGAGCAGATGAGGATGAAGTCCCCAGGGCTTCTTCTCCATCGTCTCGTTGTCAGTCTCGGAAGCGTGATACCAGCAGTTCCATTCATCAAAAGAGAGATTGATCGTCTTCTTGCTGTGCTTCTTTGCCTTTACATAGTCACAGATAGCACATACGGCGTTGATGAAATCTTCAAGATCATCGAGAGATGCAAAGAAATCATCGGTGTCTTTCTCTTTATTCATGAAGTACTGATGAAGAGAGATGTAATCGACATAATCATATGTCTCATCAAGTACATCAGCCTCCCACTGACCGAAAGTGGGCATTCCGATACCCGAAGATCCGCATACTACACACTCGATCGTCTCATCCATCATCTTCATGGCCTTGGCTGCTTCTCTGGCGATCTTACCGTACTCGGTCGCCGACTTCTGTCCGACCTGCCAGGGACCGTCCATCTCATTGCCCATGCACCAGAGCTTGATGCCGTAGGGCTCCTTATCGCCATGCTCTCTTCTTAAGTTGGAATAATAGCTGTCCGTATCAAGATTACAGTATTCCAGAAGGTTAAGAGCATCCGTAACGCCTCTTGTTCCGAGATTTACGGCCATCATGACCGAAGTATCCGCCTTCTTGGCCCACTTAGTAAATTCATTAAGTCCTACTTCGTTAGGCTCGAGAGTTCTCCATGCGAGATCGAGCCTCTTCTTACGCTGATCCTTGGGGCCTACCGTATCCTCCCAGAAATAGTTGGATACGAAGTTGCCGCCGGGATATCTTACGACAGGGACACCAAGCTCCTTGACAAGCTCTATTACATCCTTTCGAAAACCGTCCTCATCGGCGCTCTCGTGGCCGGGCTGGTATATACCTTCGTATACCGCTCTTCCAAGGTGCTCTATAAAAGATCCGTACAATCTGTCATCGATATCCGCGATCTTAAAATCCTTTTCTACGATCATCCTGGTCTTCTGTGCCATGGTACGATCCTCCTTAGCTGTCTTACTTCTTCGCTGTCTCTTCAGGATCCGGTTCTTCGCCGCGGATCACTCTGTCATAATCATATCCTCTGTCCGCGGTAAGTGCGGCAGGATATATATCGAATTTAACCACTGATTCGGGACCGTTAACTATCTTTAACTCCATTTCTTTTTCCGTAACGGTCACCGACTCGGTGGTAATGCCCGGCTTGGCTCCGGCGAGGATGATCCTCTTCTCTTCCTTCGATAAGGAGGAAGGTTCGCCTAAGTCGTGCCATATCTTAAGAGGGTTGGCATTATTTTCATCTACCGTATTTCTTACGATACAGTATCTTCCGTTATCGACGGGGATGCTGAAGGAGCTCGTCTTCTCCTTCCCTTCTCCCCATCTAGTGTAATTCCAGCAGATACCGTGATATCCGCCTTTATCATCTTTCATTACTATGCAGTCATCGTCCTTATGAACGCATGTCATGCCCTTGATCTGCTTATAGAACACAAATGTCCAGAAGGTAGGCTTGGGAATACAGCCGTCAGCCACCAATCCGAATCCGCCGTGGAAAGGAGTAAAAGGTACTCCGTGCTCCTCAAAGACATCTCCGAATGTCCAGTATGAGTAGCTCTCGTTATCATCACCGAGACGGGATAACTGCTGTGCGATATAAGCTGCATTTCGAGTAGTATCGTGCACGGGCGCATTCGGAATGTAGGACGTATTATATTCCGTTATGTGTATAGGAAGTCCCCTGTATCTTTCGTGAGAATCAATGATATCTCTGGTGGTATGAAGATTCTTAAATCCGTCTTCCGCTTCACTCAGCGGAGGATAACCGTAATGGCCCTCGAACCTGGGAGGCTCGGTTGTATAGTGATGTCTCGTTACGAAATCTATATCAAGGCCCTTCTCCTCTACATGATCCATAAATGAGGAGATCCAGAGCTCATCGGATCCGCCGCACACAGCGGGACCGCCGACCTTGAATTCGGGATCCACTTCCTTGACAGCCTCGAAAGTACGATCGAAGAGCTTAAAGTATTCCTGCATATCCGCATCCTTCCAGAATACGGTGAGATTGGGCTCATTCCATACTTCGACAGGCCAAGTTACCACTTCGTCTCTGCCGTATCTGTCGATGAGATGCCTGAGTGTCGCTTTAACGAGATCGCACCACTTATCATAAGACTTGGGAGGTGTGACATTACCCTTCCAGTAAAAAACGGTCTGATCACCGGACGCAAGCTTACCGGGCATAAAACCCAACTCGATAAAAGGTCTTATTCCAAGATCGAGATAATTATCCATTACCAGATCAAGATATGTGAAATTATATTCGAGATACTTTTTTGACTTATCGAAGAAGTCAACCTGATCTTGATATATCGCCATATCATCAGTAAACAGACCATGACCTCTTATGTGATCGAATCCGATATATTCCTGGACGAGTCTCAACTGGTCGATATATTCCTTCCGGAGAGCAAGTCCCATACGACCCGTACCGACACAGAAATCCGTTCTGTTATTGAATCCTGCTACATTGGACGGGTCAATTCTTATCATGCATCATACCTCCGGGAAAGAGCTCGCAGCCTTATGATTTGAACTTATCATTCAACCGCCTTTCGCATCAATGACATATCCGACGAAAAAATTGATTTTTTCTCACAAAGTGCTCCAAATTAACAAAGAAAGATGATATTATGTAACAGTAGGTTGTATCAAATCTGTTTATGTACAGGAGAGCGTGCCATGATTGACATATTATATTCCGGCTACAGTTACACCCACGAACAGGGGATCCTCTACGACACCGATACGGGAAGCATGGGAAATGACTGCTTCCTCCTGGTATTCGCCCATTCCCCCGTACAGTTTCTCATCGACGGCATGATGCGTGATTTCCCTGCTGAATCCCTTGTCATCTTTGCCCCCGATACAAGAAAGTGTTATATGTCCGATATGGGAAAGCCATATAAGAATGACTGGATACACTTTAATACTGATGAGGAATTCATACTTAAGTTCCCGATGAACAACATTCCGTTTACTCCCTCGGATCCTGATTATATCCACAATATAATCGAACTTATCAACTGGGAGGCAAACGACGACTCATCTCCCAATAATACTCATATGCGCGATCTTTTCCATCTGCTCATTGGCAAACTGTCAAAGGATATCTCCGGATCGGAATCAACGCCCTACAGACAGGAGCTTCTTAAGATCAGAAGAGAGATCATGCTCCATCCCGAAAGGCACTGGAGCGTTCCTGACATGGCCGACAAGCTCAATATCAGTACAGCGCACTTTCATTTCCTTTATAAGAATGCATTCGGCGAATCATGCATGGACGATGTTATCCACAACAGGATCAAGCTTGCCAAGGATAAGCTCATGTTCTCGACCGATGCAATAAGTGATATCGCCGAGCAGTGCGGATATCGTAATACGGAGCACTTCTGCCGACAGTTTAAGAAGATCACAGGCTCTACTCCCCGAAAGTACCGCATGGGACAGAATTGATCTGTCATATGCTTTAACATAATATAACTATCACTCACTTACGGAGGCTTCAATGAAAAAGCAGGCATTCAATCCTTATCTGCCGTCCTGGGAATATGTTCCCGACGGAGAACCGTATGTTTTTGACGGAAGAGTCTATGTATACGGTTCACACGACAAATTCAACGGTCATATCTTCTGTGCCAATGATTATGTATGCTGGTCGGCACCGGCAGATGATCTCGGCAACTGGAGATACGAAGGCGTGATCTACAGGAAGACTCAGGATCCGCTCAACAAGGACGGTCGTCAGGCACTCTACGCACCTGATGTTACCGTCGGTCCTGACGGAAGATATTATCTTTATTATGTCCTTGATAAGGAGAATGTCGTAGCGGTAGCAGTATGTGATAAGCCCGCCGGACAATATGAATTCTACGGATTCGTTCACTATGAAGACGGTACAAGACTCGGTGAGCGTGAGGGCGATGATCCCCAGTTCGATCCCGGCGTGATCACTGAGAACGGCAGGACGCATCTTTATACCGGATTCTGCCCCGTTCCCGATAAGTCAAGACACGGCGTTATGCACACGGTGCTCGGCGAGGATATGCTCACCATCACGAAGGAACCCGTATTCGTTATCCCTTCTCATCACCTTGCTCAGGGAAGCGGATTTGAAGGTCACGAATTCTTCGAGGCATCATCCATAAGAAAAAGAGGAGATACATATTATTTCATCTATTCGTCCGTCGTTATGCATGAGCTGTGCTGGGCAACAGCAAAAAGTCTCGATGACGATAAGTTCGAGTTCGGAGGCGTAGTTGTAAGTAATACGGATCTTCATATCGATTCATATAAGCCCGCCGACAGACCTATGTACTACGGCGCCAACAATCACGGCAGTATCGTGGAGATCGAAGGCGAATGGTATATCTTCTATCACCGCCATACCAACGGCACCGTCTTTTCGAGACAGGGATGCGCCGAGAAGATCACCTTTACGGATGACGGCAAGATCATTCAGGCGCAGATGTCTTCATGCGGACTTAACGGAGGTCCCCTGAAGGGCGAAGGCTACTATCCCGCCTACATCGCATGTAATCTCTTCTGCGATACGGAATCACTCTATACCGGCGGTAATAATAATGTAGGTATCTACATGGATTCAAAGTTCCCCAGGATCATGCAGGACGGCAAGGACGGAGACGAAGAGATCGGTTATGTGGCTAATATGACAGATTCATCGACTGCAGGATTTAAGTTCTTTGATTTTGACGGTTCATATATCTCTTCCGTAAGGATGACAGGATACGGAGGAGGAGTATTTGAGGTAAGGACTAAATGGGACGGGGAAGTCATCGGAACCGTACCCGTCGAAAACTATAATATCTGGACCGACGTTCCCGCCGATATCAGCATTTCCGATGATGCTGACAGTCTTTTCTTCACATTCAAGGGATGGGGCAATCCCGACTTCGGCGGATTCGAGCTTAAAAGGAAATAAAGATCAAGGAGAATATCATGCTTAGAGAAGTTACAGTAAAGAACGGCAAACTCAGAGGTCTTCCGGGAACTAACCCGAGGATCAGCGTATTTAAGGGTGTCCCCTACGCCGCTGCTCCGACGGGAAGAAACAGATGGAGAGCTCCTCAGCCCTGCGAAGACTGGGAAGGAGTAAGAGATTGCTTTAAATACGCACCTATCTCCGTACAGGATCAGCCCGGTGTCGGCACTGATGTCTACTGCAGAGAATGGCATGTTGATCCCGATATTCCTATGGACGAGGACTGCCTTTATCTTAATATCTGGACTCCGGCCAACAGGACTGACGAAAAGCTCCCCGTACTCGTATGGTACTTCGGCGGAGCATTCCAGTGGGGATATACGGCCGAAATGGAATTTGACGGTGAAGCTCTCGCCAAGAGAGGCATAATCGTAGTAAGCGTAAATTACAGACTGGCTCTCATGGGCTTCCTCTGCCACCCCGAGATCACGGCCGAGGCACCTGATGCTCCCGCCAACTTCGGACTTCTCGATCAGAAGGCAGGACTTCACTGGGTAAAGGATAATATCGCTGCATTCGGCGGCGATCCCGATAATATAACGATCGCAGGTCAGTCAGCAGGCGGTGCCAGCGTAATGCAGCAGCTTACCTGCCCCGCCAATAAAGATATTGTAAAAGGCGCCGTGATATTGAGCGGAATGATCAAGATCGATAACGAATCAGCTGATATCTTCAGCCCCATCGATCTTAAGGAAGCTGAGCGCAGAGGTCAGGCATTCTTCGACTTCATAGGCGTAAAGAGTCTCGAGGAAGCGCGTGCTATCGATGCATTCAAACTTCGCGATCTATATGGCAAATATTCAGAAGGGACGGCTGAAGATCCCATGGCCGGAATGGCTAAGAAGATGTTCCCCATCATGGACGGCGTATCATTCCTCGGTGATCCTCTCTACCGCCTTTCTGAAGGTAACTGTCCTGATGTCCCCGTGATCACGGGTTATACCGGCGACGAGTTTACCTTTAACGGTATAAATGCAGTCGAGACTTCCGTCAAGACTGCCGTAAGCGATGCGATCGTAAGCGATAAGGCTAAGGGGTATGGCAGAAAATTCTATACTTACTGCTTCGATCCCGATATCCCCGGATGGGATGATCCGGGAACTTTCCATTCAGTGGATCTCTGGTTCTGGTTCAATAATCTGCCCAAGTGCTGGAGACCTATGCGCGGCAGACATTATGATCTCGCGCGCATCATGAGCGGATATCTCGTTAATTTCGTCAAATCTCATGACCCCAACGGCAAGGATGATGACGATGTGACCGATCTTCCCCTGTGGACACCTACGACCACGGGCACTGATAATTTCAATGAATTCAAGACTCAAGCATAAGAAAGAAGGACAATACTATGAGTACAGCATTAGGTATCGAGTTCGGTTCAACAAGGATCAAGGCAATACTTACGGATGACAAGGGAACTATCATCGCTGAAGGCTCTCACACATGGGAGAACGAGCTCATCGAGCAGGACGGAAGAAAGATATGGTCTTACTCGGAGAAAGCTATCTGGAGCGGTCTACAGGACTGTTATGGCGATCTTGCTTCCGATTATAAGGCCAAGACCGGTTCGGATCTTACTCACATCGATGTAATCGGCTTCTCGGCTATGATGCACGGCTATCTTCCCTTTGACGCTGAAGGCAAGCTCCTTGTGCCCTTCAGGACCTGGAGAAATACGATAACCGCTGAAGCATCTGATATCATTACCGGGGAGCTCGGTTTTAACATTCCTCAGAGATGGAGCATCGCTCATCTTTATCAGGCAATACTTAATAAGGAAGATCATGTAAGCAAGATCGATTTCCTTACGACTCTCGCAGGATTCATCCACTGGAAGCTCACCGGAAGAAAAGTCCTTGGTGTAGGAGATGCATCAGGTATGTTCCCTATCACAGACAATGATTACGATAATGACATGCTCGCTAAGTTCGGCAGCATGACCGGAATAGACTTAAAGAAGATCCTTCCGGAAGTACTTGTAGCAGGCGAAAACGCAGGTACACTTACTTCAGAGGGCGCTAAGCTCCTTGATCCTACAGGCAAGCTTGAAGCAGGCTCTCTCATGTGTCCTCCGGAAGGTGATGCAGGTACCGGTATGACGGCTACAAACAGCATATCCAAGAGAACAGGAAATGTAAGTGCAGGTACCTCCGTATTTGCCATGGTCGTTATGGAAAAGGCTCTTTCTAAGGTTTATAAAGAGATCGACGTAGTAACTACACCCGACGGAAGTCCCGTTGCCATGGTCCACTGCAATAACTGTACTTCTGAGATCAATGCCTGGGCTAATATGCTCAAGGGATTTGCGGATGCCGCAGGTGCTTCGATCGATATGAACAAGATATATGAAGTCCTCTTCACTTCCGCACTCAAGGGTGCTAAGGACTCAGACGGAGTAATATGCTTTAACTACTTCTCCGGCGAGCCTGTGACCGGGCTTGAGGAAGGTCGTCCTCTTATCGTCAGGAATCCCGATTCCAAGCTCTCCTTTGAGAATTTTGCAAGGACTCAGCTTATGGGAGCCGTAGCAACATTAAAGCTCGGCATGAATATCCTCAAAGATGAGAATGTTGCCATAGATACAATGTATGGTCACGGAGGATATTTTAAGACTCCCGTAGCAGGACAGGCCATAATGGCAGCTGCTCTTGAAGCTCCGGTAACCGTAATGGAGACAGCCGGAGAAGGCGGAGCATGGGGAATCGCACTCCTTGCGCTCTTTACTCTCAAGAAGGTATCCGGTGCTGCAGATACACTCGGCAGCTTCCTTACGGATACTATATTCAAGGACAGCAAGGGATCTACCGTCGAACCTGATCCCGAAGACATAAAAGGATTTAACGATTATATATCCAAATACGGATCCGCTATTGCGATCGAAAAGCAGGCTACTGAATCACTCAAACTATAATATCAAGGAGATAAAGATATGTTAGAAGAATTAAAGAAGCAGGTATATCTTGCTAATATGGAACTTCCCAAGCGTAAGCTTGTTACATTTACATGGGGAAATGTCAGCGGCATCGACAGAGAAAAGGGTCTTATCGTTATTAAGCCCTCAGGCGTTGAATATGACGTTATGACACCCGATGACATGGTCGTACTCGATCTTGAAGGCAACAGAGTCGAAGGCAAGCTCAAGCCCTCATCGGATACGCCTACACATATAGAACTTTATAAGGCATTCCCCGATATCGGCGGAGTAGTACATACTCATTCCCCTGAAGCTACTTCATGGGCTCAGGCAGGAAGAGATATACCTTTGTACGGTACAACACATGCCGATTACTTCTATGGTCCTATCCCCTGTGCCAGATCACTTACAAAAGAAGAGATCGAGGGAGAATACGAGAAGAATACAGGTCTTGTTATCATAGAGACATTTAACGAACGCAAGATCGATCCCAACTATACTCCCGGAGTCCTCTGCACTAATCACGGCGTTTTCTCATGGGGTAAGGACGCACACGAAGCAGTTCATAATTCCGTAGTAATGGAAGAAGTAGCAAAAATGGCTCTCAGAACAGAGCTGATCAAGCCCGGTGTCTCTACTGCTCCGGATCACTTAAGAGATAAGCACTTCTTCAGAAAGCACGGTGCTAATGCTTATTACGGCCAGTAATTTCTTCATCATATAAACCTTTGAAAATACCCGCGGGATCAAACATCCGGCGGGTATTTTCAATTACTGTTCACTGCAATAAAAAAGGAGGATCACTCCTCCTCATGATCGATCTGTCTTGGATCAATGCCGTCCATCCTGTCAAATATCGGCATATATACCATTGAGCAGAAATACCAGGGCACTGATATACAAAAACAGAACAGTATCGGAAACATCTTATAAGGCATCAATATCTCGACGAATACACAAAATCCGAAGATGAGTACCATAAGTATTGACCTGATAGGATGTGTGATCGCGATTACTATGGAATTCTTAAACATCTGCTTAACAGTATTATCGTATCTGGATAATATCGGGAAAATATACATCATTACGATAAATACAAAAACAAGCATAATAGCCGATACTACCATCAGGAATGCAGCCGTAGCAGTTGCAGTTTCCTCAAGCATGAAATAATCATAGATAAGGAATAAGATAACAGGCAATATCAAAATCCAGATAATGGTAGCCTGCTTAAAGTTCCTCTTAAAAGACGCAAAAAACTCACGGAAAACATAAACATCTTCATTATGAAGTATACGATAGAAGATGTTCTGCATCGCCGTGAGACATGCTCCGATAGTAAAAATCGGAAGAGAACATATCAGGACCAGCAAGTTAACAATCATAAGATCTGCGACTTTTGCAAGTAAGCGCATCAAAGGACTGTCAAATCTTAATAAACCCATCTATGTTCTCTTCCGACTAAAATCTTAATTTCAGATCAGGAGATTACTCCTTAACACCACCGATCGTAAGACCTGTAACGAAGTATCTCTGAAGGAAAGGATAAAGGCAGATGATAGGAAGCATTGTAACAACCGTAGCAGCTGCTCTTATCGCATTAGGTGTAACGTGTGCAGCATTGTGCTTCAATCCTTCAACAGAACCGGAAGAAGCCATGGACTGCTGGAGGAGCTTCATAAGCTCATACTGAAGTACTGTGTACTGATCAGACATTCTGTTGTAAAGCATTGTATCGAACCATGCGTTCCACTGATAAACAGCGACGAAAAGAGCGATAGTAGCATAAACAGGCTTACAAAGCGGAGAGATGATCTTAACGAAGATCGTGAAATATCCTGCACCGTCGATCTCAGCTGATTCCTCAAGTGACTCGGGAATGCCATCCATGAAATTACGCATAACGAGCATGTTGAATGCACTTACGGCACCGGGGATAACATAAACCCAGAATGTATTAAGAAGATGCAGCTTCATGAAGAGCAAGTAAACAGGAATAAGACCACCGTTTACATACATCGTGATAACCCAGAAAAGAGAAACACCTCTCTTGAAAAGGAATCTCTTACGGCTGACGATGAAAGCAAGAAGTGCATTAAGTGCAAGAGAAAGAAGTGTACCAACAACTGTTCTTGCAACAGATATAAGAGCACCCTGCTTAAGTGAAGGCTTAGCAAGTACCGTCTTGTAGTTATCAAGAGAGAACTTGTGCGGCCAAAGGTGAACCTTATTTACGATAGAATCGAAACCATCGTTAAATGATGTAGCTACCGTATTAAGTACGGGATAAAGTGTGATTATTGTGAAGAGAACCAGGAATACTACGAGGAACACTTCAAAGACATAATCACCAACTGAATATTTCTTTTTCATATTTTCCTCCTAATATTAGAACAGTCTCTCTTCGCCGGCCCACTTTGAAGTCTGGTTAGCCAGAACAACAAGGATAATACTAACGGCACTCTTGAAGATACCGGCAGCAGTACCAAGTGAGAAGTCAAACTGCTTAATACCCCAACGAAGTACATAGATATCGATCGTATCGGATACGCTTCTGATAACGTCGTTACCCAAGATG
>CACZPC010000018.1 GCA_902782985.1 Oscillospiraceae bacterium | reverse complement strand
TCTGCCAGGGCGATATCGTCCTCCGACAAGATACCGAAAGCCTTGATAACATATGCCCCTGCTGATCCCTTGAGCTCCCTGATATAGTCCTCTGACTCACTGCCGTGAAGCTGGGCGATATCTATTATGCCGTCGGACAGAAGTCCTTTTACGGTCTCTATATCCTCATCGACAAATACGCCGACGACCTTGATATCCTTATCAAGATGCTGCCTCAGTTCGCACACCTTGTCCGGAGAGATATATCGTCTGCGCCCGGGAACGATTATGAAGCCTGCAAGATCCGGCTTTATGCTGTTTACAGCTTCAATATCTTCTATCCTTCTTAATCCGCAGAACTTGACTATCATAGGTCACCCTTCAGATATTCCAGCATTGCCTTCTTGTCAGGCGCTCTCATAAGCGTCTCTCCTACCAGTACGGCGTCCGCACCTATAGCCTTAAGTGAAGCTACATCCTCGTGCGTCTTGATACCGCTCTCGGCTACGAAAAGCACATCCGAAGGCACGAGCTTTCTTAAATTGGCACTGTTGCCCGTATCTACCGTAAAGTCCTTAAGATTACGGTTATTGACGCCTACTATCCTGGCACCTGCATCAAGAGCGGAAGTTATCTCATCTTCGTTATGAGTCTCTACTATGGCAGACATTCCCATGCTGTCGCAGATACCGATATATTCCTTGATCACATCCGTAGGAAGGATGCTGCAGATGAGGAGCACCGCCGAAGCTCCGAGTACCTTCGCCTCGTAGATCATATACTCGTCCACGGTAAAGTCCTTTCGTATACATGGGATCTTAACAGAGGATGTTATCTCCTTAAGGTATTCATCGGATCCTAAGAACCACTTGGGTTCCGTAAGGACAGATATACAGTCTGCACCCGCATCTTCATAGCTGTGGGCGATATCAAGATACGGAAAATCCTCCGCTATCACGCCCTTGGACGGAGAAGCTTTCTTACATTCGCAGATAAAGGACATACCTTTCTTACCGAGAGCCTTCTCGAACCTGAACTCGGAGCAAGGCATGGATTCCGCCTGCCTCTTCAGATCCGACAGGGACATCTTCGCCTTATTGGCATTCGTCCTCTCTCTTGCATATGCGGCAAGCTCATCTAATATCGTCATATCAGATCTCCTCATTACTTATCTTTATAAACTTCTCGAGTGTTTCCTTGACCTTACCGGAATCGATAAGCTCACCTGCAAGCTTAACGCCCTCCTCAAAGGAATCAGCCTTACCTGCGATATAAAGTCCTGCGCCGGCATTAAGGAGTACAGTATTTCTCTTATGGCCCTGCTGACCGTCAAGAAGATCTCTTACGATCTGTGCATTCTCCTTGGGGTCACCGCCCTTAAGGTCATCCTTGGTGCACTTGGACATACCGAACATCTCAGGCTCGATGGTATAGACCTTATACCATCCGTCCTTAAACTCACAAACCGTCGTAGGAGCACTAAGTGAGATCTCATCGAGCTTATCCTTACCGTATACGACCATACCTCTCTTCACACCAAGTGACATAAGAACGCGTGCCAGGGGCTCGATGAGATATTCATCATACACACCGAGAAGCTGCATGGAAGGAACTGCGGGATTTGTAAGGGGGCCTAAGATATTAAATACTGTCCTGAAGCCGAGCTCCTTACGGATAGGTCCTACGTACTTCATTGAAGCATGGTACTTCTGAGCGAAGAAGAAGCACATGCCTACTTCCTTCAGAAGCTTCACGCACATCTCGGGACTCTGAGAGATATTAACGCCGAGTGCCTCAAGGCAGTCGGCAGTTCCGCACTTGGAAGAGGCCGCTCTGTTACCGTGCTTTGCTACCTTTACTCCGCCTGCAGCGCATACAAGAGCGGACACTGTGGAAATATTAAAGCTCTGTGCTCCGTCTCCGCCCGTACCTACGATCTCAAGAACATCCATGCCCGTCTCTACCTTGGTAGCATGATCTCTCATAGCCCTGGCACAACCTGCGATCTCGTCGGTCGTCTCGGCCTTGGCGCTCTTGGTGGAAAGGGCTGCGAGGAATGCCGCATTCTGAGTGGGAGTAGTCTCACCGCTCATGATCTCGTTCATTACGGTATATGCCTCATCGTATGTAAGATCTTCCTTATTTACTATCTTTACTATTGCTTCCTTGATCATTGTCCTGTCACTCCTTTATGAAATTCTTAAGTATAGTCATGCCTTCGGGCGTCATTATCGATTCGGGATGGAACTGTACTCCGTAAATGGGGTATTCCTTATGAGACACTGCCATTACTTCGTTATCCTTTGTGACCGCCGTTACCTTGAGACAATCGGGGATCGTGTCCTTATCGGCGATAAGCGAATGGTATCTTGCCACCTTTATCTTCTCAGGGAGCCCGGCGAAAAGCTTATCTTCGGTATCTACCGTCACCTCCGACTGCTTGCCGTGCATAAGCTTGGGAGCATATGTTACGGTCGCTCCGAAAGCCATGGAGATCGCCTGATGTCCGAGGCATACACCCAGGATCGGGATCTTACCCTTGAGCTCCTTGATAACGTCTACGATGACACCCGCATTCTCGGGGCGTCCCGGACCGGGTGATAATACTATCCTTGAAGGAGCAAGCTCTTCTATCTCCTTTACCGTCATCTCATCATTTCGAATAACCCTGATATCTTCCGTGATACTTCCTATAAACTGATAAAGGTTATAGGAGAAGCTGTCATAATTATCTATAAGCAAGATCATGTCTCTTCCTCCTGTGCAGCCTTAAGTGCATTGATCACGGCCTTAGCCTTATTGATCGTCTCCTCATATTCCTTCTCGGGAACGGAATCATATACGATACCTGCACCGCTTCTGACGAATACCTTACCGTTCTTCTTATATGCGATCCTGATGGCAATACATGTATCCATATTGCCCGAGAAATCAATATAACCTATGGCACCTCCGTAGATGCCTCTCTTATTATTCTCAAGTTCGCCTATAAGCTGGCATGCTCTGATCTTGGGAGCACCTGATAATGTACCTGCGGGAAGGACTGCCTCCACCGCATCAAGAGCATCCTTATCGGGCCTGATCTTACCTCTTACGGTAGAGCCGATATGCATTACATGAGAGAAACGCTCGATGGAGTGGAGCTTTTCGACTTCGACCGTGCCGAACCTGCTTATCTTACCCAGGTCATTACGGCCCAGGTCCACGAGCATATTGTGCTCTGCAAGTTCCTTCTCATCGCGGAGAAGATCTCTCTCGAGAGCCTCATCCTCCGCTTCTGTCCTTCCCCTGGGCCTCGTGCCTGCCAGCGGGAATGTATGAAGGACACCGTCCTTGAGGTTAACGAGCGTCTCGGGAGATGCGCCTGCAACTTCAACATCGGTACCGGAGAAATAGAACATATAAGGAGAAGGATTGATCGTCCTTAAATATCTGTATGTATCAAGAAGCGAGCCTTCGAACTTGGCGCTTAAGCGGTTGGAGAGAACTATCTGGAAGATATCGCCTTCGTAGATATACTTACGAGCTTTCTGAACCATGTCGCAGAAAGTCTCTTTGTCAAAGAGCGGCTTAGGCTCTTCAAGTAGTCTTCCCTTATGCTCGCCGTCAGGCTTACCGTTAACGATAAGATCCCTGATCCTGCCGATCTCCATAACTGCTCTGTTATATCCGACCTCACCGTCCTTCAGATACATATTGGCAATGATGATGATCTTCTGAGCATAATTATCGAAAGCGATCACCTTGTCGAAAAGCATAAGATCGATATCCTTAAAGCCTTCTTCATCCACAGTCTTCACTCTGGCAGTCGGCTCGCTGTAGCAAAGATAATCATATGAGAAATATCCTACGAGTCCGCCCGTAAAAGGAGGAAGGTATGAGAATCTCGGACTCCTGTATTCGCTGAGGATCTGTCGAAGATATTTATTGGGATCGTCAGTCTCGATACTAACGTCGCCGATCTTCATATTGCCGTCATTTACAGTAACGGATATCTTGGGATCGAATCCGAGGAAAGTATATCGTCCCCACCTCTCATTCTCGGCTACGGACTCGAGCATATAGCAGTGTGTAGAGATGTTCTTCAGGATCTTCATGGTCTCGATGGGAGTCCTGATGTCGGATAAGATCTCGGTACTTATCGGAACGATATCGTACTTGTCTTCACCCTTGATCTCCATAACTTTGGTAAGTTCAGGTAAGATCTTCATATTGTTTGCCTCCTTCTTGCTGCTGTCGGAGGAAACAAAAAATCCTCGACAGAACAACTTATGTTTCTGTCAAGGACGAATAAGATTCGCGGTGCCACCTTGATTCACGACAAATGTCGTGCACTTAGCGAGATACTAACATATCCCCGGCAAGTAACGCATGCCCTCG
>CACZPC010000017.1 GCA_902782985.1 Oscillospiraceae bacterium | reverse complement strand
GGGGCACCGTCTGAACGGCGGGTCTTGCCGGTGCTTTTGCCGCAGCCGTTGAAACCGGAGCAGTATAAGAATACGTATTAACAGTCTGTGCAACTGAAGGTTGCTTAACACTCGGCTGAGATACATTCGTATTCTTCTGCGCACGAAGAGCATCCAGTTCCTGACTCATGAGGCGGAGCTTCTTAGTCTTGCTCAGATTGGTCATGATCATAACTAACAAGGCTATGGTCACACCAAATGAATATATAAAAAGCAATACCGCTAAGATCACTAACCCTAAACTACCCATGAGTTCATCCTAGCACACGTTTTCGAAAAGTGCAAATTTACACTTTTACAATGAGATTACAACAGCTCTTGAACAGCCGTGATCAAGTCCGATCACTTTCTGTTGACTGCTACTCCGTAATCATTCACTGACACAAAAGTCTGTATATTATCCTCTTCTCTCGGACCTCTGAGCCTTATTTCGCAATCTCGATATCCGTGCATTTCATTATCACCGAATACTATTTTGAATTCAGATTCCCTAAGAGAAGTTCCTTCGGGAAGATCCTCCGCCGTTATCGGGATCTCATATGAAGTCATACCGGAAGGGATAATCGGGGATCCGTCTGCGTTACAGCACTCACAGATCATCTCTCCATCGGCATAAAGCGCGAACGAATAGATATCATTGTCTGATACATTATCGACATAGACCGTATATTCTCCTCTTACTGACAAGCCTGCATCTCCGCGATAATTGACTGTAATAAGGACTCCGGACAATATGCTCATAAAGATATAGGAACATGCGGTAAAGAGTATCCATGCTCTTGCATGATTACGGCCCTTAATGACGGATATGATAACTGTCAGTGCCGCTGCCGCGAGGATCACCGTTCCCCACATTGCAAGCATCCTCTTAGGTGTATAACCGAACTTATTAAAATACATGAGGAGCTTACTTAAGGATACTACTGCAAACAGAATACTTTCGATCATAAGAGCGATCATCAGATAGCCCGATACGGTCTTCTTACCGGCAACCTTCTTTTCGAAGCTGTTAACGATCACATATACAAACATGTTGATCGCCATGATACCTACCAGTTCAAAGAAACCCTTCCTGGCGTAATCAACAACATTAAAGCCTTCGGGAAGCCTGCCCATAAGGCCGCTGAATATGTAATTGAATTCCACTACGAAGAACAGAAGATACATGGCTACGAAAGATCCCGTAACGACACCCATGATCACTGAGGATACCGTTCTTCTGCCTGCACTTCGCTCTCTGCATCTGTCGCCTGCCAGACGCTCTTTCGTGCCATCGCTCTTAGCAGATGATGAAATAAGGCCATACAGGAAAAGACATGTGGGAACGGCAAATATCAGCCTTAATATGATTATGACTATATCACTGGAACTCAGGTACTTAAAGAAATTGATCTTATTAACGATACCTTCGACAATATCACCGAAAGTATCATTTATGTTGCTCAAAAGCGCCATGGCAATAAAAAAGAAAGGAAACAGTATAAGCACCGGGATAAGCCATGTAAGAGATCTCTTCTCCTTGGCCTGACCTGCCTCCGCCTTAGCTTTCCTGAGCTCTGCCGAATCGATTACAAACATGCCCATATTCGGAAATGTCTTAGTAAAGAATCCGCAGAGCAGATCCAGCCAGATCAGATCTCCGGTCTTTCCGCCGACAAGGATATCATTAGATATAAGTACCGAATATACGGCACAAAGATGCAGTGCAAAAAAAGACAGGGCGATAGACGGCGTAACCGATATCGTGGCAGCTGTCAGTATCATGATCACATACCAGAAGTACGAACGCTTATCGCTCTTTTCCTTCCTGCTTCGCAGCACGATCTCGTTAAATGCGATGAACATCACACTGAAGATCGTCGGTCCTATCCATAATGTCTCATCTGATTCGTAATGCCAGATCAGCCTCAAATATAAGTATGCCATCGGATAGGCGAGCATGATGCCCGCCCTCCTGAAAGTTCTTTTGTTGTCCATGATTTAATCCTCTTGGTATTCCAGGATATCTCCGGGCTGACAGTCGAGAGCCTT
>CACZPC010000016.1 GCA_902782985.1 Oscillospiraceae bacterium | reverse complement strand
TGGTATTTCTTCAGCGTCTTAAATGTCTTGGGGCTGATAACGTGCTCGATGCGGCATGCATCTTCTTCGGCTGTCTTCTTATCGACTCCCAGTGATATGAGGATCTCGCTTATGACGACATGACGCTCGTAGATCGTCTTGGCTATCTTCTTGCCTTCGGCGGTAAGAGTGATATATCCGTTATCGTCGACTTCGATCAGTTCTTCGGTCCTCAAGATACCCATCGCACGGCTGACACTCGGCTTAGAGTAGCCCATGTACCTGGCTATATCCAGTGATCTTACGGGTTCGGGGTTCTTGGAGAGTACCAGTATAGTCTCGAGATACATCTCGCCTGATTCCTGAAGTGCCATATATTATCCTCCCTGATAACTGATAAATATCAAGATAATTATAGCAGACTTTATCCGGCGGTAAACTACCCGAGCGCCACATCCAGTGCCATCATGAGAGTGAAGCCCAGAGCGAACATCAAAACGCCGATATTGGAATGTTTTCCTTCGGACATCTCAGGGATCAGTTCTTCGACTACCACATAGATCATCGCACCGGCCGCAAAGCTCAACAGATAAGGCATAAACGGTACGAACATCCCCGCGGCAAATATCGTAAGGAGTGCACCGACAGGCTCTACTGCTCCCGACATGACTCCGTCGGCGAAAGCTCTTATCCTGCTCTTGCCTTCTGCCCTCAGCGGCATTGATATTATGGCGCCCTCGGGAAAATTCTGGATGGCTATACCGATGGCCAGTGCCAGTGCACCGCCTGAAGTTATGGTGCTATTGCCTGAGATGAGACCTGCGTAGACGACGCCGACTGCCATACCTTCCGGTATGTTATGGAGCGTTACCGCCAGGACCATCATCGTGGTGCGCGCGAGCTTGGAGTGAGGTCCCTCCGCCTTGTCGGCATTCATATGAAGGTGGGGGATCACGGAATCGAGGAGCAGGAGAAAGAGGATACCGAGCCAGAATCCTATAAAAGCCGGGACGAAGGATAATCTTCCCATATGCTCGGACTGCTCCATGGCCGGGATGATGAGGCTCCATATGGATGCTGCGACCATGACGCCGGCTGCAAATCCGGTCAGAGCCCTCTGTACAAGATTGTTTAACTCCTTCCGCATGAAGAAGACACAGGCTGATCCGAGAGCCGTACCCAGGAACGGGATAAGAAGTCCCATTGCCGTATTAAAGTCCATATCTGACACCTCTTCTTCTGTTGTTAAGACCGGATAGTTAGTCTTCGCTAATAAAATTGCACAAAAATAGCGATAATTCAAGTTTTATGAGCGAAAAGTGTTGACAAGTTAGGCATAACTAACTATATTGTTAGCGATCATTGGTTAGTTTATGCTAACGGGAGGTGTGAGATGATGCCGTTATGTCTGGCAGAGAGAGGCGAAGAAAACATCATAAAGAAGATAGGCGGATCTCCGGAGGTCAAAAAACACCTTGAAGATCTCGGCTTTGTCGTCGGGGGGACGGTGACTGTCGTAAACGACCTGAGCGGTAACGTGATCGTCAATATCAAGGACTCCAGAGTCGCCATAAGCGAAGAGATGGCAAGAAAGATAATGATCTGAAATATGAGGAGGGAATAATGAAAACACTTAAAGAGGTCAAAGTCGGACAGACCGTCACCGTAAAGAAACTGCACGGCGAGGGGCCGGTCAAGAGAAGGATCATGGACATGGGTATCACAAAGGGCGTCGAGATCTTTGTAAGAAAAGTAGCGCCCCTGGGAGATCCCGTTGAGATCAATGTCAGAGGCTATGAGCTGTCTCTGCGAAAGGCTGATGCTCAGATGATCGAAGTCGAGTAAACGGCGTGCGGATGCTTTTCGAAAAAGGAACATATACGGAGGAAAAAACATAAAATGGCAAATTCAGACATAAGGATAGCATTGGCGGGTAACCCGAACTGCGGTAAGACCACGCTGTTTAATGCTCTTACGGGTTCAAACCAGTTTGTAGGTAACTGGCCCGGTGTTACCGTAGAGAAGAAGGAAGGTAAGCTCAAAAAGCATGACGGAGTGATCATCACGGACCTTCCCGGTATATATTCGCTTTCGCCTTATACATTGGAGGAAGTAGTTGCAAGAAATTATCTTATCAAGGAGAGACCTGATGCGATCCTCAATATCGTAGACGGTACGAATCTCGAGCGTAACCTTTATCTCACAACTCAGCTTACAGAGCTCGGTATCCCCGTAGTTATTGCCGTCAACATGATGGATGTAGTTAATAAGAACGGCGATAAGATCGATACGGCAGAGCTGTCAAAGCAGCTCGGATGTAAGGTAGTGGAGATCTCCGCACTTAAGGGTACGGGCATCATGGAAGCAGCCGAGGCAGCTATTGATGCGGCTTCTAACGGCAAGACTGTACCTACTCATTCTTTCTCGGGTCCCGTAGAGCATGCGATCGCGCATATTGAGGAAGCAGCGGTGCATGATCTTCCCGAAGAGCAGCAGAGATGGTATGCGATAAAGATCTTCGAGAGGGACGACAAGGTCCTTGAGCAGCTCGCTCTTTCTTCTGACAAGAAAGAGCATATCGAGAAGGATATCGCTGCGGCAGAGAAGGAACTTGATGATGATGCCGAATCCATAATCACAAACGAAAGATATATCTTCATAGCGGGAGTCATCAAGGCATCCTATAAAAAGAAGAATAAAGGCAAGCTTACCAATTCGGATAAGATCGACAGGATCGTCACCAACAGATGGCTCGGTCTTCCGATCTTCGCGGCGATAATGACTGCAGTCTACTATATCGCCATGGTCACAGTAGGTGCATCAGCTACCGACTGGGCTAATGACGGACTGTTCGGAGACGGTTATCATCTCTTCGGCATCGGTACATCGGAATATGAAGAAGCAGCCGAAGAATACGGTGACACTGATGCCATCGTTGCGTCGGCAGTAGACACATACGGTGATGATGCGGCAGCAGAAGCACTTGACAGTGAGGACGGACTTGATGAGGCAACGATCGATACATTGAGAGCGGCCGTGCCCTCGGGTTCTTCCCTTGTTTATGAAGTAGAAGATGAGGAGACACTTGAGATCTCGGAGGAAGAGGCCTCCTATGAAGACATCATGGGTGCACTTGATAATTACGGTAATGAGCCCGATCCGTCCGAGTACGGCGTATGGGTTCCCGGTGTGCCGGTGCTTGTCGAGAGCGGTCTTGATAAAGCAGGATGTGCCGACTGGCTCAAGGGACTTATCCTTGACGGTATAGTCGCAGGTGTCGGTGCGGTCCTCGGATTCGTTCCCCAGATGCTCGTACTCTTCTTCCTTCTTGCATTCCTTGAAGCATGCGGCTACATGGCACGTATCGCTTTCGTACTGGACAGAGTATTCAGGAAGTTCGGTCTTTCGGGTAAGTCCTTCATCCC
>CACZPC010000015.1 GCA_902782985.1 Oscillospiraceae bacterium | reverse complement strand
TCCGTCGTTGGATGTAATTGTAATGGATGCTCCGGGAAGCTCATTTCCTCCTACAGTATCCTTCTTGGAGATATCTACTGTTGCAGTTACAGGTGTAGGCTCGATCTTATTATCAGTAATGCTGAGTACATTGGTAGTTCTGTCATAAGAAACATTATTATCAGAGCTGACAGAAGAGATCACACCATAACTGTTTACGGTAAATGTTATATCGGCAACTGTGTCATAACCTTCAGGTGCCGTAACCTCAGAAAGAGTATAAGTTCCGGCCTCAAGCCCCTCAATATATACTGCTTCTGTTCCTACTGTTGTAAATCTTACCTCCTGAACATCCTTGATCTGAACATCAGTTGCTCCCTGCAAGGAAATATTCGAAGGAGTGGCATCCTGAGTAGTGAGGAAGAATGTCGCACCGCTGAGCAATGAACCGTTGGTATCACTTCCGAACTTGGCAACATAGATAGAACCTGTCTCAGTTCTGCCGACATATGTATTCGTAATATTATTGCTTCCGTTCTTGTTATCAGATGACAACGCTACTGAACCTTCACCGGAAACAGTACAATCGTAATGGTCGATGTCGATTCCGTTTCTGGATTCCGTAACAGTATATGTCTGATCAAGAGGAAGATCTCTGATCACATAAGGAACACCGGGATGCACCTCACATGCAACCGGAGAAGATGATACGACAAGGTCTCCGTTAACATCAACACCATAGTAGCTGTCACCGCTCTTAACATAGAATGTATATGTATCATGTGCTTCAGAGCTGCTTACACCGATTACGGTCTTATTAAGTTCAAGAGTACCTGTCTTCTCCACCTTGTTGAAGAATCTGCCAAGGTCAAACTGAACGCCCATCATTACTACATTCTCTTCATGACGGACAGGAGTCGTATCATCAGCATGAAGATAATAAGCATAATCTACTGTATAGGTACGTGCAGGAGCGGATGAATCGGCATGAACATGGATCTTGATATATCCGTCGGTATTTACTACGTCACCGATAGAAGCTCCGGCATTTGCCTCATTGATAATATAATAGTAATCTCCTTCATCTGTTATCGTAAGACTCGGGAAGAAAACATTACCTGTTGCCTGGTTTCCGGCAGTAATTGGGGTGATACCTCTTATATTGTCAAGAGTGATCGTGCTGTAATCAAGTCCCGTACCGAGTTCATAAAGATTAAATGTATACTGATCGGGAGCCATATATATCGTATTATCGATAGTGGTTCCGTTATCAGTAGTAAAATCCTTATGAAGTGCGAAATGGAATTGCTGACCGTTAGTAACATTTATAAGTTCCTGGCTTCCGCCCTGATAAATATAGTGCCACTCACCACCCTCATTTCGAAGATGACCTGCTGATACTACCCAACCTGAGCTGGAGCCTCTTACATTTGTTACTGCATTGGGATCAGGAATAAGGATCGTTCCTCCAACAGCATTAAGTTCGATATTATCGTAATCAGAACGAACATTGATAATGATCTTCTGGTTGATCATACGATCAACATCAGAATTATAGAAATTCACATTATTATCTTTACCGAGCCCTGAGCTGTTGCTGTGAGATTCGTCTGATCTGCCCTGGCTTGCAGTAACCGTGTTACAGAAATTGCGGCCACCGTCCTCTGATACGCACATGCGGTTGAGATCAAGTCCGCCGTTCTGACCGCTGGTAATCCCGGGTTCAATATTTAATACAACTACCGTAGAAGGATCCTTGATCAGGCAAAGTCCTTCGGAGTTTGCCATTACTCTGGCAAGATTTTTATCAACATTGATATATACTACACGGTTTACAAACTCAGACTTATCGATATCGATAAAGAATCTGCCGCCTTGGTTGATATCACCCGTACTGGGATCAAGAGGATCATAAGGAGCATCATTGATCGTTCCGATAGTAAGATACTGGGTATAATCCAGAGCATACTCGGGACTGGTTGCTCTGTTATGAATATATTCCGAAGCTGACGCAGCATTACTGATCACATCATTAACATTTGTAGTGATCGCATCCTGATCTTTTACGATCGTGTAGAAAGGCGTAGGTGAATCACCGGTCCATACAGTTCGTGCATTATCAAAATAGAAATTCGAACTATTCAGACCGTCATCATCCTGAAAGATATCACGGGTCTGCCACTCCGAATCAAAATCAGTAAACACATCATCAGTGGATTCAAATACGTAGGATGAGGCTGTCTGATTCTGTCCGAACTTTATCTTTCCGTAAGTAACCTCACCTACCATGAACTGAGCCGTATTGGATATAAAGTCAACTTCATTGACCTGTCCATCAGTATTAGAGAAGGTATTTACCGCATATGTCGTCTCCATATGAGTAACCTGCTCGAAATCATTGGCAACGATACCGAAGTCAGTAGCACGACCGAGTATAGTAGCATAGTTGATGGCACTTATGGCATCAAGTTGTGCGGGAACTGCTTTTCCCTCTTCCATCGCACTTGCAATAACGCGAGTGTCTTTGGACAAATAAAAAGCAACTCCACCGATGACTACTGCCGTCGCTGAAATTGCACTAACCGCTTTCAAAGCAAACTTGCCGGGTCTAAAGATTTTACTCATAGGCCTCCCCTTCATATAAAAATATTAATATATACTCCAAATCCAACTACGTAATTATGAGACCGAGAAGCTTGCATTTTCAACATTAATTAAAAATCCGGTTAATAACTACTTCATATTTTATTCACAATTATCAAAATTATCAAACAAAATTATAAAACACGGCAAAATAATATCACTTTTTTGCCGTGTCTCATAAAAGAATAAGAACAAAATTTTAATATTGTGCGAACATCACTGGTTAAGGAACCACATAATGAACATGAATGCAAGAAATGCAAGGATTATTGCTATTGCTACTCTCAGAGCAGAGATAGGAGCCTTACCTGCAACCTTTCCGGTCTGACCATTTACAACAAAATTGTATACTTTGCCGTTAAACTTAAAGCTGGACATCCAGATAGGTGCAAGAAGATACTTGAACGTGATCTTGTCATATGCAGTGGCAAGATTGATCGTACCTACCCTGTCAGCATTATATGCGCTCCGCAGCTTACTGCCCAGGTGACTCTTGAGCTTTACCTGAATCGACTGCTTTGCCTGCTCCCAACCGTCATCTAATCCGAGTGTATATCTCTCGGCTGCAAATCCGGATATATACTCGGGAGAGTAAGGCTTAAGCTTAGTAAAATCAAAAGACGATACGGCCCGTATTCCGGGACTGGTAGTCTTGGTACTTGCATATACTACCTCATCATCAATGAATTCCTCGTATACACCGGAATAATTTCTCCATCTGACCTTAGTCTCATAACCGTCTTTAGTCTTAACCTTATACTCGAATCCGAGCTTGGCATCATAAGATGACGTGGTCTCCGAATCATATGTCCAATAAGGAAGATAGATACCTGTAAAGCTTCCTGCCTCACAGTTCTTCTTGGCGGCAGAGGGAGTAAATATCTTATGGCCGAGCCAATTCTTAAACAACTGTGCTGCCTTATCCTGCGGTATCTCGAAAGGCACCACACCGCCCGGAGCCATTATTTCCTCATCGGAATCTACGGGCATTACACTCGTCGATCCGCAGAAAGGACAGTTACCTGCTGTCATCGCTTCATCATAGATAGATTCAGCTCCGCACATCTTGCAGACGATACTCTTCTGCTTTGTACCCCAATCCTTGCTGGCCCTGATCTTAGCACTCTCAAAATCAATTTCCTCAAGAGATTCATTTGAATCCGGCTTTGGAATAGTCCTGCTGTATCCGCAGTATTCACATGTCATGGAGAGAGTAGCAGGATTATATGTTACCGTAGCACCGCAGTTCGGACACTTCTTATCGGTAACATCCATGGTAGTCTCGTTGATAGTCTTATCTTCTTCCATTTCTTCAACAAATCCTTCGTTTTCAGCCATTATCATCATACCTCCTTATCACATACGTTTATTATACATAAAAAAGCTACTTCTCTTTGATCAGAAAAACAAACGACATCGGCGGCATCGCGATCTCAAAGACAGAACCGTCATTATAGTAAACAGTCTTCTTATCATTTACGGGAACCTGCGATGTCCTCACAACATGAATATTATCTCCCGTCACACGTATATGCCTTATCAGATCATTTCGATTAACGATAAGGGTGATCCGGTCAGAACCTTTATCCGTCGTTCTGCCGAAGAAATCGGTCCTGTCCTCCGAAAGATATCTCCTGAAAGCAACGACACCCTCATGAGCGATCAAAGTCTCGTAGTATCCGGTCCTCAATACCGGATGTTCCTCTCGAAGAGCTGAGATCTCCTGTACTACTGCCAGTTCTTCCTTTTGCCTCTTATCGAGCTTATCCCACGGATATGTACGCCTGTTAAAAGG
>CACZPC010000014.1 GCA_902782985.1 Oscillospiraceae bacterium | reverse complement strand
GAGCTCTGAGATACGGATGACTCTCCTGTGGAGACCGTACCTGAAGGAACGGGAGTAGGTGTGGCTGTAGCTTCGGCAGATGTTGTTTCTTCTGCTCTTGCAACACCCAGGACCGAAGCTGATGTTGACTCGGAAGTCGTAGTAGCGGCGGTGCTGTCGACCAGTGCTGCTGTTGTAGTCGCCTCAGTTGTTGTCTCACTTGTCTGAGTAGGGACCGGTGTGGGGTCAGTAGATATATGCCTGTTTGTTATCGTGATATCTACAACATAGGACTGGCTGAAATCAAATGAATAAGATCCGTCTCCGTTGTCTGTAAGACCTGTATTGGAAGAATTCATTCCATCAAGATTACAGGTGCTGTCCGTATTGGCAGCGGATTCCGAGATGGTGAATCTGTAGTAGATGCTGTCGAACCCGGAGATCGCTACAGTCTCGCCGCTCATGATCGTCAGGGACAGATCACCGGAAGCATCGGTGGAGATGACTTCTACTCTTGAGTTGCCGTCGGCATCCGTATGTGTAAAGGTGAAATTCTCATTGGCAACTGCTCTGTTGCCGAGAGTATCGTCTATATGAAGATCGATCGTAAATCCGAGTGTGTCGTCGATGCCGTTGTAATTCTCGGTGTTGTCCAGACCGTCGATAACGATCTTCTCAAGTTCAAGAGATGTATTTGCCGGCTGAAAAACGCTTCCGAGCGTATGCTGATGAGTCTGATCGAGTGCAAAATAATAATATGCATCGTAATCGGCAAATGTGTAGAAAGGATCAGCCATGATCTGTGCCTTGATATCAGCTGTATTGGGATTCATGGAAGAACCGTCATTATAGAATGAATCGCAATATCTTCCGCTGGTGATACCCCATACGATATGCTGGCACGTATCGTTGTGAAGATCAAGAGTGTCCTGCTTGATCAGAAAATTAAGAAGGAGCAGTCGTGCCTCGGCATCATCGGCAGCACTGAATACTTTTCCTTCATTAGTCCATGTACGACTGTGAGAGTCCGAACAGGAGTCAAATATGCTTCCGGGATAATCCGAAAGTCTGTACCTGATATATTGGTTGCCGTTTGGCGTATCCATGGAATACATGGCGCAGTAAGTCTGTCCCGAGATCGTATTTCCGGCGCTGTCTTTGATGTTATTAGATGTGTTGTAGCCGGTGATCGTGTAGATCTCGCTGCCGTCAGCGGCATATACATTTCTTCCGAGGTTGCTTAAGGGGATGACGATCGCAAGTACGACCGCGAGCATCCACGCTGAAAACCTTATTATTCCTTTTCTCATTTCCCATCGCTCCTAACTAAAAATAAATATAATTTAAGAATACGAAAAACATTTTATAGAATACTTGTATTTTTATCAATGTCGGGCAATCGGAATGAATTGATCTTTTGTATCGGGTTTTTGAATAATAACAAAGAGCACCTCATCGGGTGAAGTGCTTGATCCTCAACAACTGTTATACCGGGAGAGTAGTATTTCACCCGATGACCGGGTGTAGTCAGCGATCCGTACGACGCTGTTTCCTTTGAAGTTTTCTGGAGAGATTATTCTTGTCTTTCTTCTTTTTGGGCGCAAACCTGTCGGATCTTTTTTCCGAAATGAAGACGTAATAGCCGTCCTGCTGAATGATCTTTACTCCGCCGAATACGGAAGAAAGCTTATTCTTATACCAGTCGAGGCGTTTGGTTACCATGATCATCCTGCCGCCGATCCGGAGTTTTTTGAACCCGTCTTCTATAAATTCCTTAGCGACGGAGAAATCCGTGTGGTAGGGCGGATTTGACAATATAAGTGTGAAATCATCGTCCGGTATTTCCTTAAGACCGTCACTTTGAAAGACGCGGACTCCTTCGATGTTGTTGAGTATCAGATTGGCGGAAGACAGAGCTGTTGCTTCATCGGAAATGTCACACATGACTATATCCCTGCAGCCTTCCATATAAAGGCAGATGCCTACTATACCGTAACCGCATCCGAGGTCGAGGACCTTATCATCAGGTGAGACCGATACATTTGACAGCATGAAAGCAGTCCCTTTATCGATACCCGAAGGGGAAAAATAGTAGTTGCCGGTATCCAGTTTTATATCATGACCTTTAACAGTTTCTTCTATTAGCATATGCAGACCTACTCCACTGGGATAGATATTACAAATGTTTTGTTGTATTTATGCGGAAGCCCGTATCTGGCGATCTCGGGATTTTGGGCGAGCTTGATCGTCCAGCCGTGCATTTCGACTACTTTACGTGCTATGGAAAGGCCGAGTCCGGAACCGCCCTTGCTGGAACGGGAATCATCTCCCATTACAAAAGGTTCGAAGATGTTATGAGCAAGTTGTTTGTCTATCTGTGCACCGGAATCCGCTACAAAAATACGTATAAGATCGGATTCGTCCGCAATCCTGACCAGTATACTGATTCCTTTATCATTATGCTTAACGGCATTTGTCAGCAGATTGGTTATCACTCTTGAGATCTGCATCTTGTCGGTGCAGACCGTCAGGATGTTTTCGGGGATGTCGATCTCTATTTCATCACCTGCGGCTTCTATATCAGAGTAAGAAGCCGCAACACATTCTCTTACTATCTCGCAGATGTCCTGATGCTTTTTTACGAGTTCGAAGCCGTCGCTGTCGAGACGAGAATAATTGAACAGCATCTGTATGATGTCATTCATCCTTTCGGATTTTGCAGTGATGGCATCAAGGTAATCTTTCTGCTTTTCGGGCCTTACCATGCCGTCGGATAATGCTCTTGCATATCCTGACACCGTAGTCATGGGGGTCTTAAGGTCATGTGCGATATCGGAGATCATGAGATATCTCTTTCGCTCGTTTTCTTTCTGCTCGGCGGCACGCAGTGAGTCAAGATGTCTGAATTCCCGTGTGACCTGTCCGGAAAATATAAGGGCTCCGACGGCTATCGGGATCAGTGTCAGGATCACTATGGCGATCAAGGTGAGGCAAAGGAATAATACTTCTTTGCCTGACATGGATGCGAATATGCTGTCGGAGATTATCGCCTCACGATTTCCCGAAGCACTGCTTATGGCATCTAATCTCTTATTTACAAATGTAATGATGTAGCCGGATGATCCGGGGAAAAGCTTATTTGTTATCTGCGCCGTGAAGTAAAGCAACATAAGTAAAACGATTATGATGATGTTACCTGCAGAGAGTATATTGCTGTCCTTGATACTCGGGAAGAATACATCGGACATGACAGGGAGGAGCGTGTGGTTGATAAATGAGGACAGTATAAATTCTGTCGCTCCTACAATAATGAGCGTTATTAAAAATCTTCTTAATATAAATCTGGAAAGCCTGGTCTCTTCTGTCACTGCTTATCTATCCTGTATCCTAATCCTCTTAATGTCTTGATGTACTTTGAAGGATCTTCATCGAGTTTATTCCTGAGTTTACTTATAGATACCATGATATTATTATCTGCTACAACGAAATCCTCTTCCCAGCCGTATTCGTAGATCTGCTGTTTGGTGAATACCTTACCGGGATGCCTCATGAACAGTTCCATTATCCTGTATTCCACCGAAGTAAGCTCTATCGGTGTGCCGTTCCTCGTAAGAAGGCAGGAGTCGGTATCAAGTACCAGATCCTTAACGGTAAGGATCTCAGACTCGCTCTTGCCTGATCCGAGGTTGTAGTAACGCCTGAGATTGGATCTGACTCTTGCTGCTACTTCAAGAGGGTTAAAGGGCTTGGGGATGTAGTCATCTGCCCCCAGATCCAGTCCTATGATGCGTTCTGCATCCGATGTTCTTGCCGAAAGGATAATGATCGGGATATTTGAATCCTTTCGTATTTCTTTCATGACCGAAAGACCGTCCCTGCCCGGCATCATTATGTCCAGCAGGCAAAGATCGGGTTTCTTCTCTTTTATGAGCTTCAGTGTCTCGATGCCGTCGGCGGCCTCGATGATATTATAGTTTTCATTCTCAAGATAAAGTCTTAAGAGATCCCTGATCTCCATCTCGTCATCTGCGATCAATATGGTGCTTTTCATCAAATTCTCCTATTAAACAGGAATATCCGGCGAAGTTTCCTTCGCCGGTCATCCTTACTATATCATAATCTCTTATCCGTGCGATGTATCATCATGCCTCTGCGGGAACTGTTGTCGTCGTACCGTACTTGATAGCCTCGTAAAGGGCTGCATCAGTTGATGCGATGTAAGGTGTAACGAAGAAGATGTCCAGGACTCCGCATGTGAGGAGTGAAAGAAGCTTCCAGCCGATGAATGAAAGATCGAGGACAAATGCTTTCCACTTGTTGCCGTTCATAAGTCTCTTGCTCTCTGCGAAAGCAGCTTCAGCGCTCATTGTCGGATCCTCGGTAAGAAGATAGGATACCATTCTGTATTCATATGTCTTAACGATACCGGGAATGACGAAGAGAAGGCTCCAGAGGAAGATATAAAGATCCTGAAGGAACATGATCTTGGTTACGTTCTTGTAGTGTGACTTAAAAGCAAAAACGATATTTTCAAGCTGAGCGGGCTCTTCAAGATTCCTTCTGAAGAATCTGTCGCATCCGAGCTTTAAGGGATTGGCGATGAATACCTTAATGACTACTCCGATAGCGGATGCTACGATGACGATGATTCCGATGAGTGCCGAAAGCATTACAAATGCGATAGGAGGGATCTCTTCACTGTCAGAAGCTGTATTGAGATCATCAAGTTCACTGCCGATCGTGACGCTCAAGCCCTCGTCTGTCTCTTCAACCTCTTCTGCTTCTTCGAGAGCGGCGATCTCGTCTTCGTCCATATCCGTCGTCTCGATTATCTCGTGATTGTTTCTCATCATTGCGGGATTAAAGCCTCCGCTCGTGCCGCCGCTGTATGCTCCGCTGCCGCCTGCGATGACCGCAATAAGCAATGCTGTTGCTACACACTTCCAGTAATTAGCCTTGAATGCTGCCAGTCCTTTTGCTTTAACATCTTTCCTATTCCACATATTGAATACCTCCTTTTGAGATGCCGTGTTTTGTTTTATGAGTTCATTCTACGGATGTATCCTTAACGGACAAATCCTTGAACCTTAACGTTACCTTAACGTAAATAAAAAAGTCGTTTTTCCGTGGAAAAACGACTTTGGGAATATACTGACTTTGTGATCACTGAGCTTATGATGCCCCGTCGACCTTTGAAAGATTATTCGGTGAGAACCTCTGGCGTCCGTATCTGATCATGCTGTTGGCGGACACCTTCAGTAAGAAGAGTTCGTAAATCGCAAATGCAAAAGATGCTACAACTGCCAATATTGCAATCAGAAGAACGATGATCCTTAAAGGCGGCAGAAAGATAAGAAAGGCACAAACCAGCATGCTTATATAGATGATTTTATATGCCGTCAGAAGCATGTCCCATCCTTTGGAACAGGAATTGCTTATGCCGGCGAGGCTTTCGCTCATTGCCGAAGTGTATTTGATGGAATAGATTACTGCCGCAATGATGTAAAGTATTAATGTTATTCTCGAATGGGCTGCCTGACATAATGTCGCGGCTATGAAGCACGCACCTGCAACAGTCAGATCATTATAATGTTTTCCCATTATGATAAAAAGCACTCCGATCGCCAGGGCGATGATGATACCGGTAATCGATAGGACATTATTGAGCACCGACCCTGAATTTTGAAATAAAGAACCTCCGACAGCATATGCGGCTGTCATGAGTGTGATCGCGCGGATCGGCGTAAGTATCACATTGGCTATCTTCAGGTAGAAGATAGCATTCAGTGCCGAGCCCATAATGCCGGCTCTTTCAATGGTAGCTTTGTGTGCTTCTTCTTTGCTTATAGGATTTTCAAATAACATATTTACCCCCTTCTGTGATCTGTATTGCCCTTTTGATCACATTCCATCTCTATGCACTATATCAGACGTAATATCCGAGTCGGAGGTTGCATGTGTGTCACGGCAGAGTACGGATCCGTCAGACACAGAT
>CACZPC010000013.1 GCA_902782985.1 Oscillospiraceae bacterium | reverse complement strand
GTATTCAATCGCAAGGGCTTGAAGCTCACGATGTCGGATATCGCCAAGGAGATCTCCATCAGCAAGAAGACCATCTACAAGGAATTCGAGAGCAAGGATGAGCTTTTCGATGAGATGGTAGACTACATCTTCGACACCATCAAGGAGAAGGAAGCTGAGATCGCAGGCAACAAGAAGCTCGGGACCGTCGACAGATTAAGAGCGCTCCTCGGAGCAATGCCCGAGAATTATCAGGGTCTTAATTTCCAGGATCTCCATCCTCTGAAGGAGAAGTTCCCCGAGGTCTACAAGAAGATCGAGAACAGGCTTGAGACCGGATGGGAGACCACGATCGATCTGATCGAGCAGGGCAAGAAGGAAGGCGTTATCAGGAAAGATGCCGATGTAAGATTCGTCAAGATCATGCTCGAGGCATCCATCGAGAAGATGCTTTCGGATGACATGCTCGAAAGGAATAACATCAAGTATGTCGATGCCCTTAACGCGGTAGTCGATATCCTTGTCGACGGTATAGCCGTCAGATAATTTCGCGGCTGGCCCCCGGAGTTACGGACCGCGGATCGCCGGCCGTGAATATGATATCAGACAATTGACCAACTATAACAGGATCGATAAAAGAGGTTACGGAAAATGAACAGATCTGAAGTTGTATTTGGGAATGAACAGCCGCGGAGCGTCGTCAATAAGGCCGACAGGTCCAAGGCAAAATACTTAAAGAAATTCGGCGATGACAGTAATGCGGATTATTCCGCTTCCGTCGTTCCGAATGAGCATATCGGCGATCTGCTGGGTGTCAGTGATATCGCGATAGGACAGGGTGAGCCCGGTACCTGCGAAGGATTCGACGAGGAGAAAGGTCTTATCGTCGGCAATATCAGGATGGGCTTCGGCCACTACAGGATCTCCATGGCCATTGCTTCTGCTGCAAGATCCATGGGATATAACCCGTATTGGATGGATCTTAATTCCTATAAGCAGACGACGTGCACCAAGGTCATATCGGCTCAGAATGATCTGTACTCCATGGGCTCGAGGCTGTCGCAGAGAAGCAGGCTGTTTAACAAGCTTTTCTGGGAGCCTCTGAACTACGAAGGATTCAGACAGCTGACATATAATGCGGCGGATCAGAAGAATGCGGAACTGATGGCACCGGTCTTTAAGAATGTACCCAAGGAGATGCCGATAGTGGCGACACATGTCTGGCCCGCTCAGGCGGCGCTTCACGCAGGCATGAAGTATGTCGTAAATGCCATCCCGGATGACTGGGCGATGGCCCTGCATTTCGCTGAGGGCAGTATCCATGCGGTGCAGACTCACCACGTTTATCAGGGATACAGGATACTTGACGGCATGGCTAAGAAGAAGGTCTTAAAGCCCATGCCCCAGGACAGCATCAGATATACCGGCCACTATATCGATCACGAGATGGTCGCCAATATCGAGCATGACTGCGATCTTCGTATCAGGCGAAAGGAATCCGGTAAGCCCATGCGATTCCTCCTGACTATAGGCGGAGCAGGCGCGCAGAAGGAGATCTTCGCTTCGATGATCAATGAGCTGATGCCGAAGATCAAGGCCGGGAAGGCAGCGTTATACGTCAATATCGGTGATTACATGAATGTCTGGGCGGATCTTAAGAGGATGTGCCCCGGCCTCGGGGAGACGGCGACGACTCACTTCAATAACTGGAATGAGACGGTAAGCTTTGCGGAGAATGCCATCGAGGGAGATGTGGAGGGGATCCATGTCTTCTGTCACGATAATATCTTCGAGGCGGTATATGCGACCAATCTGCTGATCAGGTCATGCGATGTGATCGTGACTAAGCCCTCGGAGCTGGCCTACTATCCCGTCCCCAAGCTCTTTATCAAGAGGATCGGCGGACATGAACAATGGGGTGCCATCCATTCGGCGGAGATAGGTGACGGTACTCTTGAGTGCAGGGATATCCCCCATACTCTTCAGATGGTGGATCTGTTCCTCGAGGATGATGTGACACTTCGAAATATGTGCGAGAGCATTAAGCGTAACAAGACCATAGGGATCTATGACGGTGCCTATGAAGTTGTCAGGATCGCCATGGGCATGAAGAACGGCTGATAACGACGTCATCAGCGGCCGGAGCCGCTAACGGAGAGCCGATCAAAGAGTAAAGGAGAAAGGCTATGGGAACTAAGAAAGGTCTTTCGGGAATCGAAAAATTCGCATACGGAATAGGTGCGGTCGGTAAGGATATGGTCTATATGCTTTCCGCATCCTATGTCCTCTATTATTTCCAGGACATCATGGGTGTCAGTGCCATTGCGATGGGCATCATCCTTCTGATCGCACGTGTCTTTGATGCGTTTAACGATCCGATCATGGGTGTCATCGTAGCAAGGACCAAGACACGCTGGGGCAAGTTCCGTCCCTGGCTTCTTATAGGTACGGTCACCAATGCGGTAGTGCTTATATTGATGTTCGC
>CACZPC010000012.1 GCA_902782985.1 Oscillospiraceae bacterium | reverse complement strand
TGTTTAACAACTCGATGACCTTCTTGGGCTCATAATCAGCGGGCAGATCATTTCGCGGACCGTGATAGAGGATATCGCCCAAGAGCAGCAGCTTATCCGCCTTTATCTCATGAAACTTATCTATGACTTTGCAAGCAGCACCATATGATCCGTGGATATCGGAAGCAACCATTATACGCATCTCTTTTTCTCCTTTTCCTGCTGATCCTCGAGTTGATCCTCCAGCTGATCCTGAAGATATCTGATAGTCTCGTAGTTATCGTCTTTCTTACCCGGACGTATAGTATAAAGCGTTCTGAGGCTGGATACCTTGACTGCATCGACCATGGATGTGATCTTTTTGCCCGCGGCATGTCTGGTCTTATTAAATGACTCCTTACCCATATTGAGATATCCTTCCAGGAGCTCTCTTTCCTGTGCCCTGTGTTCCTTAGAAAGCATCTTCTCCTCTTCGCGGTGCTTCGTATACATATCACGGAATTCCGCATAGGAATGAGTGGTAGTCTCTACGGCAGGAGTCGTCTTTGTCATTATGGTGTCCACGGTGTCATAGATCTGGCTGCCGAGCTTATCGGATACCAGCCTGATACCGCCGGAGATGTTGGTAATGAACTTGATCTTCTCATTGAACTTGAATATCGACGTAACCGTCACGATGATATCTATTATGAGTATCATGCTCAATACCGTTACAACACCGTACCTGACCGTCCCGTTCATGAGGCCAATGATCTTCATTACCGAAGGATGGAGCATGAACATTCCAAGCGAACACGCGATGCCCCAATATATCGAAAAGCGAAGGCAGATAAATCCGTGAAAATTAAATTTGTAATCCGTATAATCCCACCACCTGAGATGGAAGATCCAGTAAAGGATAACACCTGCTATAAGCTCTACCACGGTACATACGATCGCGGAGCCGAAGAAAAGAAGCGGGAAATTATGAGCTACCGGCTGGAAGAACCAGATAACACCGTAGAATCCTATTCCGTATACCGGGCAGTGAGGACCGTTAAGGAATCCTCTGTTGATGAACTTACCCTCGGTAACGCCGTAATAGATAACCTCCACGATCCATCCGATAAATCCGTAGATAAAGAACATTATCATGGATTCCAGGAATGAGAACGGAAGAACGTCGTTGATCATCTTAAGGAAATGAGCGGTGATCGACATTTACTGCCCCTTTTCCTTAACGGCTTTCATAACTCTGTAACCGCCGCTTATGGCGATACTTTCGCAGTTCCCAAAGAGTTCAATAAGCTTTTTCTCTGTAGACGGAGCACCTTGCTTTCGCTGGAGAACGGCATATATCTGAGCTCCGGGCGCCATATGTTCATAAGCCTGTTCATAGAACGAGAAAACAGTCTGCTTACCTGCTCTCACAGGAGGATTCGTCATGACGATGTCGAAGATATCATCCTTATCGAGGGCTGATAATATATCGGACTGAACGCACTTGCTGATCTTAACGTTATTACGTTCGGCATTCTCACGAGCAAGCGATACGGCACGGGAATTGACATCCACCTGTATTACGTCAAATGCCATGAATACCGACTTCATTACGATACCGACCACACCGTAACCGCACCCGAGATCAAGAAGTCTTTCGCCTTTCCTTGCTCCCCTGCTCTTGATATCTTCTATAACCGAATTCATCAGCAGATCCGATCCCTTATCTATATCGTTCCTGCTGAACACGTCCGTATCCGTTACGAACCTGAAATTCAGTCCGTTAGCCCTGTATTCCACCGTTCTGCGCTCAGACGGCGTATCGGGCATACTGTCATAATAATGTGCCATAAAATCCCAATAACTTACGATCTCCCGGATCCTGATGTTACATCATCGAGAGCACTCTGTCGCTAATACCCGCAAGGGCCGCAGTCCTTGACCATGGCATCTGAGGACACTGGATAAGGCCGTTTCTTATCGCATCCGCGCAGGCCTGAACCTCGAGTGTATATCCGGAAAATCCTTCTCTTTCCTCTTTCTGTACGAGCTTGCCGTCTTTATCGAAAAGCTCGACACTCTCGTAATTATTTATATTTCTGATCCTGATAAATCCCCTGTCACCTACTATTGAGCCGTCACCGTCGGTCCTGGCATCCATTGTTACGTAAGAAACATTCTGCACGCCGCCCTGACCTTCGAGGACAAATGTAGTGTCTTCATCGATACCGGTGGAATACTTCCTGCAGCGAACGGCTATGGGATAGACGTCATCTCCCAATACCGACATGGCCAGATGAGTCGGATAAACACCGAGATCAAGATAAGCTCCGCCTCCGAGCATAGGATCTGTAAGCCTCGGTACATCCTTTATGTCATAACCCAGATTGGATGACATATATCTGACGCTGCCTATCCTGCCATCCTTGATCCATCCGAGGATGACCTTGTGAAGGGGCATGAATGCCGTCCACATTGCTTCACATACAAAGAGATTCCTGTTCTTGGCCTCCGTAAAGATACTGTCAGCCTCGGCCTTACTCATCGTGAAGGGCTTTTCGACAAGGATATTCTTATAAGCCTTAAGGCAAAGGATCGCATTCTCATAATGATAGGTGTTGGGCGTGGAGATATAAACGAGATCGATCTCCTTCATATCCACCATCTGTTCGTAGGTTCCGAATGCCTTGGCGTCAGGACAGTATTTCTTGGCGAAAGCAGTCGCTCTCTTCTTCTCTCTTGATGCCACGGCAGCAACACGTATACCGTCGACCCCTGCAAGGTTCTGCGCCATAACGGCAGCTATCTGTCCGCATCCCAGGATACCTACATTAAACATACGCATTCACTTCCTTCTCACCATGATGTAATACCTTTAGATTTTATTGCATTAGAGGATAAAGTTCAATTACACGTGCACATTCGTGCATATATTAATAAATATGACAGATTGAAGTTTGGACCGTCAGATAATAGAATAGTCACATAAAAGATCAACAATCGAACGGAGAAACAACTAATGAGTGATATTTTTGTCGTCGGTCACAAAAACCCCGACACCGATTCCGTAGTTTCCGCCATGGCGTATGCGGCTCTTCGAAATGCATCCGGTGACCGCGAATATAAAGCGGCAAGACTGGACCATGTAAGCGACGAGACAAGAAGGATGCTTACGAAATTCGGATTTCAGGCCCCTCTTAAGATAAGAGACGTCAGGACGCAGGTATCGGATATCGATTTCGATACACCCCCTGCTCTGGATCCCAGCGTTACGCTTGACCATGCCTGGAAGATACTGCAGGACGGCTCTAATACCACGATCCCGATCGTAAACTCAGACGGCACATTATACGGCACATTATCCGCCGGAGATATCGCCACATATAACATGAATACGATCGAGGATCCCGAGGTAAAGGATCTTCCTCTCTTTAATCTTCTTGGCGTAATCGAAGGACGGATCATCAATGACGGCGGAGATATGGTCAATTCCGTAACCGGAAAGATCGTCATCGCACTTCCGCTGAACGAAGATTCCCTTATGTTTAAGGGAGAGCATAATATCGTCCTTTGCGGCAATCAGCCCGACATGATCAAAAGGGCGCTTGAAGAGAATGTAAATGCACTTATCCTCTGCGGCACCAATGCAGACTCCGAGCTTCTGGGCAAATACAAAAAGAGCAAGACCTGCGTCATATACTCGCCTTTCGATGCTCTTTCCGTATCAAAACTCATATATCAGGCTGCCCCGGCATCAAGAGCCTGTGCTACAGGCGATGTTGTCTGCTTCCACCTGAGCGACTACATCGACGATGTTCGCGAGATAGTATTGAAGAGCCGTTTCAGAAGTTATCCTGTCCTTGACGAGAATGACAAGGTTGTGGGTACACTTTCCAGGTTCCACCTCTTAAAACCGAGACATAAGAGAGTAGTCCTTGTAGACCATAATGAATCGGCCCAGGCGGTTCCCGGTCTCGATCAGGCGGATCTTCTTGAGATCATCGATCATCACCGTCTTGCTGATATCCAGACTACTCAGCCGATCCGCGTAAGGAATGAGCCCGTCGGAAGTACGACTACCATTGTAGCGGAGATGTATCAGGAACACGGCGTAACACCGGCACCCAATATGGCAGGACTCATGGTATCGGCTATCCTGTCAGATACTGTTATGTTCAAATCTCCGACATGTACCAAGAGAGATATCGCCATGGCCGAGAGGCTTTCGAGGATCGCCGGTGTAACTATCGAAGAGATAGGCAAGGATCTTTTCGACGCATCTTCATCCGACTCCAAGACGGCCGAAGAGCTTATCGGCGCAGACTTCAAGGAATTCCATATTGCAGGCCAGACACTCGGCGTATCTCAGATCATCTGCGTCGATTCCAAGAAGATGCTCGAGAGGAAGACGGAATTCCTCGATGCCATGAAGCTTCTTAAGAAAAAGAACGGTTACGACATGATAATCCTCATGCTTACCGACGTACTCGTAGAAGGAACCGTTCTCCTTTACTTCGGTAATGACGACACCATCAGATATGCATTCTCCGTCGAGCCCAAGGACAATGAGGTATTCCTTCCGGGAGTCATGTCCAGAAAGAAGCAGATCATCCCAATGCTTACTGCTTTGTGGGGCTGATATCAGTATCAGATCTTTATCGACACTTTCGAAATGCCGCGGACTCCTGTTCGCGGTGTTTTTTGTTGGGATAAATTCAGAGCCCGTCCCGGGCATCATGATGCTTCATTATGTACCTGATCCGGATACAAAAACAGACCGCTCTATAAGGGCAGTCTGCTTTTGTGGTATGTATAAGGGGGACAATTGTCAGTTAGGAGCACCTACGCGGCATACACCGGCCATTACTGCATCATCCATGTCAGCAAGTGAAGCGGTAATAACGATCATATAGTAGCCGTCACCCATAGTGTCGAAGGAGAATTCGTAATAGATGCTGCCGTCATCGGCAGTCTGTGCAGTTGCCATAGCAAACATTGTGCAAAGCTCGGCATCTTGAGCAGTACATACTGATGTCTCGCTGTAGATTACCGTATAGTAAAGTGTACCAACATCCTCTGATACACCGGGCTGAACCAGTGATACCGAAGTTGTGCCGGATTCATATACACCGTTGTCGGAATCAGCCCAGTAAGGTGTACCGCCGAATGCCATATAGATCTCAGGCTCATTATCGGGAGTGGAATTCGCCATTCCGACAAGCGGTTCGAACTCATATTCGGCAGAAGCGTCCGGAGTTGATGCTGCAGGCGTAGGTGTAGGAGTAGGCGTTACATCAACAGTAACTACGGCAGATACAGTAAGGAAAGGATTACCATCCGGATCATAGAATGTGATCGTATATGTTCCTGCTGCAAGATACTGCTCAGTATCATCAAGTTCAGCATTAGAATACCACGTTGCATACATGCCGATATTTGTATTTTCACTGTTTACTACCTGACCGTTATACTCTACGGTAGACGAAACAAGTGACGAATCGCACCTGTCGGAATCTAAGGTTACCGTACAGTTAAAATCGGTACAGTTGGTGAAATTAGCCGTCAGATGATCGGATGATTCACTTGTAAGCTCATCGCCGTTCCACCAGATATCCTGCACACACTCCGCGTAATCCACTGGAAATTCAATGGCAGTAGTATCGGTGAACTTATAAAGATCATTCATTATATCCTCATAATTCGTTACGACCCAGTCACCGTCATCGTTCTTTTCGAATTCAATAGTCTGCTCTATCTCGTTAGTATCAGCATCCCCCAGAGCCGCGATCATTGTATCGATATCCGTGATCTCCTCATCTTCTATGATCGGAGCATAATCCGCGATCGTGAATACTACATCAAGTGAAGCTTCGTCCTTACTTGCTTCAGCAGATTCCTCATCGATCTCATATGCGATAGTATCCGCTACGGCTGCCGTAAACTGTGCGGCGTTCGCATCATATACATCGCCTTCCGTGAAATCAAGAAGCACCTCCCAATCCTCGGTGTCTTTCTTGAACTTATCCCCGGAAACCTTGCCCATCTTTCCGAGATCACATGAAGCAGCCGCCTTAGCGAAAGCCTCTCCTGCATCGATAATATCTTCAGTCTTAGCCCCTCCAAAGGGAAGATTTGAACATCCCGTCATTGAGAACACTACAGCGGAAGATAATGCGATACATGTTGCCCTTTTGATTGAATCTCTCATAATCAACTCACTCCTTATACGTTCTATGCCATATATGACGCAATTATGAAGTGCCGGTTGCATAGACGGGGAAAAAAATTCTGATGATCTAATTTAATGCAAAAAGAAGGACTGACTCCCTACAGTGCAAGAAGTCAGTCCCGATACTCGCTTTATATACTCCGACTCAGAAGGTTCACTTTAGAGACAAGTATTCTTATTTAGTACAGAAAAACCAATAAACCAAAACCTGTAAGGTTCGATCGTTATTCAACGATAACTGTTCCTGCCCAAACCGTCGATCCGTCGGGTGCATAATAATTTAATGTATACTCACCTGTGGCAATCATTCCCGTGGTCGGATCGGCATAAATCGTGAACTGGGACTCATCTGAAATAGTAAGGATGAGCTCACCGTTAAGTTCTACTGTACCGTAATATCCTGTAAGGTCTGCATATGTATCTGCTGAATCGGTTGAGTAACACATATTTACGGCAAACATATACTGGTCCGCATCTGCATATGCCGTTGCAGAATCAAAATCTTCATCTCTGCAGGAAATATAACTTGCACCGACAAACTCGAATTCAGATGTAGCAGTCTCTCCCCATTCGTTAGTGCCGGCATCAGCTGTAGTAAATGAACCTGACGAAGGATCCCATGTCGCATCGGGCATAAATGAAGCGATCATTATATAGAAATATACTTCATCTAAGACCTCTTCAACGCCGATAACCTTCCAACCGTCATCGGTATCCTCAAGCTCAAGTGTAAGATCACTTGTCGCCGTGGGACCGTTTTCCACAGCCTCAACTACTTCATCGATCGTCTGGCAATTGCTTAAAGCATTACTCTCAAGATCATACTTGGAAACAGATATATCGATCTCGGCTGTTCCCTTATCCTCATCTATATCAAGAGAATCCTCGTCGATCTCATACTCGATCGTACCTGAAACTGCCTCAAGGTAAGCTGCCTTTTCGCTGCTGTACATTCCGCCGGCACTGAAGTCGAACATTTCCTCCGCGGAAGCAAGCAGATCACTTTCTTCATCCGTTGCAAGATTGCTTAAAGCTCTGATATCGACATCGGCGATCGCCTTGCAGAAATCCTCGGTTACTTCAAGAACATCTTCACTTGAATCCTCCGCAGTTGTCTCTTCCTCGGTGGTCTCACGCTCATTCTTTTCTCTGTCTGACTTCTCCTGAGAGCAACCGGTCATCGACATGATCATTGCCGAAGCAAGTACTATACTTGCAGTCTTAATTACATTTCTTTTCATATTCGGTTTCCTCCCTTACTCTACACCGTCTGTGTCATAAACTTCTACGCTTCCGGTCCAGAAAGCATTTCCTGCAGGATCATAGAATGTGATCGTATAAGTACCGGACTGAGTACGGCCGTCGTCGCCGCTGAGCATAATGTTGATATCATCTTCAACTGTGGTGAATAAATTGCCGTCAAGCTCAACTACGATGGAATAACCGGTAAAATCCGCATTGCCGGACGCTGATGAATATGACTGAGATATACCGACAGAAAAGTCGGAATAAGAGTAGGCTATATGATTATCGTAATCAACATCTACGCATCCGATATAGGTTGCACCGTAGAATGTGATATCTGAATCGGAAGTCTGGCTTGAAGAGCTGCTGTCAGCAACAGGGGCCTGCGTCGGAGCGGCTGTAGGTGTTGCTGCAGCTGAAGGATCAGTCTCATCAGGTATATCGTAAAATACTTCTACAAACTCGATTGATGTCGTATCCGTAAACTCATAAAGATCTTTCATGATGTCTTCATAGTTAGTTACGAGCCACTCTCCGTCTTGCTTCTCCAACTCTATGGAAGCCTTGATCTCATCAGTGTCGGCGTCCTCGAGTGCATCGATCATTTCATCGACATCAAAGAATGAATCATCTTCCAACACACTCTCATAATCGACGATCATAAATACTACATCAACCGATGCCTTATCCTTCTTGATCTCCGCTGAATCCTCATCGATCTCATACTCGATCGTCTTTGCTACTTCCTTATTAAATTCCGCAGCATTGTAATCGTATATATCTCCGTCCGAGAAATCGAGAAGTCCTTCCCAATCTTTAGTATCATCCTCAAAATCTTCGACGGAAACCTTACCCATCTTTTCCAGATCACATGCGACCGCAGCCTTGGCAAAAGATTCACCTGCATCTATGATATCTTCCGTATTATTACCGATTGGTAGATTTGAGCATCCGGTCATTGATAATATCATTGCCGAAGCCATTAAAGCACTTGCTGTTTTTACTGCATTTCTTTTCATTGTTTTATGTACCTCCGTTAATTCGTACGCCTTATATGACGCACGGGTCAAAGGCAGGTTGCGCGTGTATTTCCTGATTTACAAACCGTTAATAATACCGCCGTTTTGCTATCCGTTCCTTTTAATATTTTCGAAATAAATACTCCGATGAATGTATTACCTCATTATGAGCACGATGAGGATTATACCGCAACACACGTTGCGTAACAAGTGTTATTTATAAAAATACCCATGATCATTAATGATCACGGGTAGCAGAATGAACGATCAAACCGGAAAGGATCAGAGTTCTATCTGACTTAACACCTTGGAAATGCTGTCATGGAAGACCAGCTCAGCCATCCTGTCTGCCGGAGTAGGATCACGATTTATTATCACTAAGTGCTTCCCTCTGAAGTCCATGGCAAGTGATGCCGCAGGATTAACTACAAGCGATGTACCGCCGACTATAAGACAGTCAGCTTCATGAACGAGTCTTATCGCATTTCGCCATGCCTCCGTAGGAAGTGACTCTCCGTACAAAGTAACATCAGGTCTAATGACTCCGCCGCATATCTTGCACTTCGGGATATCGCCCTCGGCCGTAAAGATGGCATCTGCAGGATATTTCTTATGGCAGCGCTTACAGTAATTACGAAGCGTCGAGCCGTGAACCTCCTGAACGTTAACGCTTCCCGCCTTCTGGTGA
>CACZPC010000011.1 GCA_902782985.1 Oscillospiraceae bacterium | reverse complement strand
GGCTGATAACCGACGGCAGAAGGCATACGGCCGAGAAGCGCGGATACCTCAGAACCTGCCTGTGTGAATCTGAAGATATTATCGATAAAGAGGAGCACATCCTGGCCTTCCGTATCTCTGAAATACTCAGCCATAGTAAGACCACTAAGCGCTACTCTCATTCTTGCTCCCGGGGGTTCATTCATCTGTCCGTATACCAAGGCGGTATTACTGAGAACTCCCGACTGCTTCATCTCGTTATAAAGATCATTACCTTCTCTGGTACGCTCGCCAACACCGGTGAATACGGAAAGACCGCCGTGCTCCTTGGCGATATTATTGATGAGCTCCATTATAAGGACGGTCTTACCTACTCCGGCGCCGCCGAAAAGACCGATCTTACCGCCCTTTGAATAAGGACAGAGAAGATCAACGACCTTGATACCAGTCTCAAGTATCTCAGTAGATGTGGAAAGCTCATCATAACTCGGAGCCTGACGATGGATATTCCATCTCTCGACATCATCAAGAGATTCACCCTGATCGACAGGATCGCCTAATACATTAAATATCCTTCCCAAAGTCTTATGACCTACGGGGACTGATATCGGCTTTCGAGTATCAACTGCCTCTACACCGCGCTTAAGACCGTCAGTAGATGACATCGCGATACATCTGGCGGTAGAATCACCGATATGCTGCGCTACTTCGACTGTTAATGTCTTATCACCCTTTTGAATGATAAGAGCATTATCGATAGCAGGCAGATTACCCTCATCGAATCTAACATCGACGACGGGACCCATGACCTGGGCTACTTTACCGATCCTCTTTTCTTTCATATTTATCTTCTCCTTTTCGAGCCGCTGCCTGCGACTATCTCGGTTATTTCCTGTGTAATCATGCTCTGACGGGCACTGTTATATTCAAGTTCAAGATCTTCGATCATCTGCTGAGCATTCTTCTCCGCAGAATCCATTGCCATTCGTCTTGCTGCTACTTCGCTTGCAAAGCTTTCACGAACAGCGGCAATGATAAATGCTGCTACATATTCAGGTACTGCCGCATCAAGCACGGTCGGTGCATCAGGCTCAAAGATCATGGATGCAGATAGCTTTTCTTCGGATCTTGGTATAGGCAGGATATCAAGTATCTGAGCTTCCTGTACCATCATGGAAACGTACTTTGTACATATGATCGAAAGCTTATCGAACTTACCTGCAAGATAATCCTCGCATAAAGACTGAGCCATAACCTTTGCCTGCTCATATCCGAAAGTCTCGGAAGATACGAAATCAGAACCTGTCCTGTCACAGATCCTCTTGCCGAGAGGGATTATCTCGTCATCAGAATGTTCTTTATAGAGCTTAAGGATATTCGAATTATATCCGCCGGCCATACCTCTGTCTCCGGCTACGACGATCATTCGTGATCTGTTACCGTCAGCCGGCTTAAGATAGATGCTCTTAGCACATTCGGGAACTGCTCTGAGCTCATCCATAACAGATCTGACAGCTTTGAAGTAGTCCCTGCTCTTGCGCATCTCTTCATTGGCTCTTCGTATCTTGGAAGACGCTACAAGTCCCATCGCTTTCGTCAAATGAAGCGATGAGTCCACGCTCTTTATCCTGTTCTTTAAAGCCTTTATATCAGCTCCCATCAGAACTTACCTTCCATCTCCTTTAATGCCTTCTTAAGTGTCTCGATATCTTCCTTCTCGAAATAATTCTGCTCGATCCTGTCGATGAAATCCTGATAATGCTGCTCCATATGCTCAAAGAGCGCAGCCTCATACTCAGCTACCTTATTAACGGGTACGGAATCAAGATATCCGTTGATAACTGCATATACGATAGCTACCTGGCAGCCCATGGATACAGGAGAATTTCTCTTCTGCTTAAGAACTTCTACGATACGCTCACCAAGAGCAAGTCGAGCCTTGGTATCGGCATCGAGGTCCGAACCGAACTGTGCGAAATACTGAAGCTCTCTATACTGTGAATAAAGAAGCTTCAATGTACCTGCAACTTTCTTCATACCCTTGAGCTGAGCGGAACCACCAACACGGCTTACGGAGATACCGGGATTGATAGCCGGCATGATACCTGCGTGGAAAAGTTCCGTCTCGAGGAATATCTGACCGTCGGTAATAGAGATTACGTTGGTCGGTATATATGCGGATACGTCACCTGCCTGTGTCTCGATGATAGGAAGTGCCGTAATGGATCCTCCGCCGTATTCGGGAGCTACACATGCAGCTCTCTCGAGAAGTCTCGAATGAAGATAGAATACGTCACCGGGGTAAGCCTCACGTCCCGGAGGTCTCCTGATAAGAAGTGACATGGCTCTATAAGCAACAGCGTGCTTCGAAAGGTCATCGTAGATGATAAGGACATCCTTGCCCTGCTCTCTGAAATACTCAGCCATCGCACAGCCGGAGTACGGTGCGACATACTGAAGAGGAGCACTCTCGGAAGCGGACGCGGATACGATGATCGTATATTCCATGGCGCCTGCTCTCATGAGTTC
>CACZPC010000010.1 GCA_902782985.1 Oscillospiraceae bacterium | reverse complement strand
CTTTCGAGCGGCAGGCGAGTACTGGCCGACAGCGATATGGTCATTATGATCTCTACGAATGACTATACGGTCAATCCCGGAGATATCGTCACGATCAACGTATATGCAAATGAGTTTGAAAATATCACCAGATTCGGTCCCATCGATCTCAGATTTCCTGCCGATAAGGCGGAATTCGTATCGCTGAGACAGCCGACCGAACTGTCGTCTTTTGTTTATTCCTATGATACGGATAATGCGGGACATCTTATTGTATCGGCGGTGGATGAAGTTGTTGAAGAGGATCTTGCGGAAGCTCAGATCAGCGACGATTCCTATGATCCTTCGGTATATTATGATGATGATCTGGTACTTTTCAGTGCTTCTTTCAGGATGACGGCTGATTCCGTCGGATCTTCCAGATTCTGGCTTGAGACGGCAGACGGGTTCAGGGACAGCTCGGGAGAGGAATTCTCCGCATCGATCGGAGACGGCCTCACGGTAGAAGTTGAAGATGCCGTTTCATCCGATGCTTCTCTTATGCGTCTTGAGATTGACGGTGTTGCGCTTACTCCGGATTTTGATCCTGATATACATGAATATACGACCAGTGTAAATACTCAGGTTACGAGTGTAGTGGTGAGTGTCGCAACAAGTAATCTCGGTGCTACGGCAACAGTCGAGGGCAATTCGGATCTCCAGCTCGGAGATAATATCATCACGATTATCGTTACGGCGCAGGACGGTGTGACGCAGAGCGAATATACGATCTATATCTCGAGGCAGGAGAGCTTTTTTGCAGAGGGTGCGGTGCTTATGGATTCGGATGATAAGTCATATACATTTGTTACGATGCCCGCATTCTATGATGTCCCCGAGGGTTTTGTTTCTTCATCCAGAACGATAAACGGATATACTGTCCCGGTATATGTAAAAGAGGGTGTCACCAGTTATCTTGTATATCTTTATGACGGTGAAGGCGAACCGTGTTTCTTTTTCTACAATCCGACCACAAAGGTAGTTACAAGGTTCAATAATAATAATTATGCGATCATCAGCAGCAGGGTGCTGAATGTGGTCCAGGTACCCGAGGCCGTAAAGATCCCAAGCGGATTTAAGCCTGCGACGATCACTACGGCAGATGATGTGGTCCTTGAGGGATATATAAACGATGACGGTGTCTTCATAGCATATATGAAGGATGAAAACGGAAATTGCTCATTTTACAGATATGATCCCGCGACTAACGCATTTATCGATTATATGACCGTAGACAGGACTGCCGAGAGGATATACGGGATCTTCTTCAGGGTATTCCTTATAATCTCGCTGATCGAATCCGTGATAATAATAGCTACGGTCTATCTTATCCGAAGGATAATCTCTAATCGTAATAATCCGAGGCCGAGAAGAGTATGACATTCAAGGAATTACTTTACGGCAGCGACAGATTTACCAGAAAACAGGAAAAGACCAGGATGTTTGCCATGTATTTTCTGACGGGCATCTTTACCATGCTTGCTAATCTTATATGTTTTGTGCTTTTCGATAAGCTCGTTAAAGCCGAATGCAACGTCACTATCATCCGATGGAGTTTTGATATTTTCCTGATCCTGAATCAGACTATAGCCTGGCTTGCTGCCACCTTGACGGCTTTCTTTACGAACAGAGCATTTGTATTCAGATCTCACGGCAATGTATTTATCGAGCTTTTTGGTTTTATGACAGCCAGATTCGCGACTCTGGTGTTAATAGAGATCGGACTTTTTACAGTGCTCGTCATGATCCTTGAGCATAACGCGGGTATCTCCACGGATACTCTTATAATCGAGATAATAGGCTTTGATTTCACCTGGCTTTATGTGGTCAAGATAATCAATTCGATCGTATTGGTCGCAGTAAACTACATACTGAGCAGATGGATAGTCTTTAGGAGAGGAATGAAATAATAAGATGGCAGATAACAACAGCGGGACTCCGGAATTTCTGAAGGATGCACTTAAGTTCGGGATTAATCTCGGCCTTACTCGAATGAACAGATTGGATGAGTTGCTTAATGATCCTCAGAAGGATTTTAAGACGGTCCATATAGCAGGTACTAACGGCAAAGGTTCAACAGCGACATATATATCTTCCGTGCTTGCAGCTTCCGGCAGGAAAGTCGGAATATATACATCACCGTTCCTCGAGCGCTTTTCGGAGCGAATGAGGATCATCGAAGGCCGCGAGGGCCTGACGAAGCTTGAGGTTGATGAGACATACGGAGAGATATCTTCGGATGATCTTGCACGCCTTTCCGAAAGGGTTCGTGCCGCAGCAGAGAAGATGACGGCTGAAGGCTATGAACATCCGACCGAATTTGAGCTCGTGACTGCCATATGCTATCTCTGGTTTTCCGAGAATGATATAGATATCGCGGTACTGGAGACCGGATTAGGAGGAAGACTGGATTCCACTAATGTAGTAGAGGAACCGCTGTGCACGGTGATCACGGCTATCGGAATGGACCATACCGACAGGCTCGGAAATACCATAGCGGAGATCACGGGAGAAAAGGCGGGAATACTTAAGAAGGGTTCCCCTGCCATAGTATCTTCTCCCGAAGAAATGCTCATTACCGAAGATGAACAGAAGGATGTCCGCCGTGTTATCGACGGCAGAGCCCGGGAACTCGGTATAGATGTTACTTATGTATCCGCAGGAAATATCTCTCCGGTATTTACTGAGGACGGATACATGGCTTTCGCGTATAAGGGGATCGATTATAAGACACGCCTGCTCGGACGGCATCAGGTTCGAAATGCCGCTACTGCGATAGAGGCTGCCCGTACCCTCGGTGTTGATGAAGGAGCCGTAAGTTACGGTATCGAACATGCAAGATGGAAGGGCAGATGCGAATGCCTCTGTAGCGATCCCGTAGTCATTCTTGACGGAGGACACAATAAGCAGTGTGCCGAGAGCCTTGCAATGGTATTGAATGAGATGCTCGGCGGGAAGCTGAAGGATCGTAAGTTCAGAGTCGTCATGGGTGTCATGAAGGATAAGGATACGGACGGTATGCTTCATGCACTTTATAGAGGCGGAATCAGATTTGGTGAAGTATTTGCCGTCAAAGTTAACAATCCTAGGACTATGGAGCCGAATGAACTTTCTGATAGAATAAATGTTGTGTATAATAACGAAGTTAAAGCAGAAGGGTGTGATGATGCCGTAAAGGCGGTTATCAAAGCCTTTCATCTCTCTGCCGGGGACGGGATGCCGCTCCTTGTCACGGGATCGCTTTATCTGATAGGGGAAATAAGAGGCGCTCTTGGTGCCGAGATTAAAAGGATGATATAAAGATGCACGATTATCAGAAGTTTGCATTGATGCTGACTCCGGTCGAAGAGAAGGATCTGATCCTTTTCGAAATGAGCCCGGATGACAAGGTGCATGTTGTAAAACAGTACAACAGGGCACTTCTCAATGCACAGCGTGACGGCACGGATGTCGCACAGATAATCCTTAAACCTCTGATAGAGAAGTACCCGACATGGGGTGACTGTGCTCTCGTATACGGACTTTGCCTCGCTCGCGAAAAGCAGTTTAAGCGTGCCGAGAGTGCTATGGAATATGCAGTTAATAATACGCTGAGCTCCGAGCAGAATCTGGCTATCGCGCAGGAATCGATGAAGTTCATTCGTGATGATATAAAGAATCCCGACCCTGAGCCTGAGATCCCCAAGAGCAATAAGAACTGGACTTCCCTTGCAACCGGAGACGGCACTGCCGCTTCACGTAAGGGTATGCAGGCGCCTATCCTTGTTAAGGCTACCAACAGGACCAATGACTTCCAGATGGCATCCGAGAAGGAGAGAAGAGATATCATGATGAGGTCTGCTGCCGTCGGAGACGAGATGGCAAGCGACGATATCACGGTAGAGGATGTAAGGACTCCCGCAGACAGATTGAGACTGACAGTCAGGATCATTACTGGCATCATAATAGTTGCCGTTGTTATGCTCCTGGTATTCTTTGTCGTTATTCCCGCGGTATCACGTATGAAGAACAGCCATGATACATCCGACAGACTCGACTTCCTCATCGGTAAGCTCGAGGAAAATAAGGATGATCCTGAGGTTGCTGCCATAATCGATGATTATGCAGTGCATTTCGAAGGAGCTGAAGCGGTGGATTCGGCCAAAGATGAGGCAGCTCAGACTGCGGAGACATCAGAGACGACTACAGAGACAACCACTGAAGCTACCACGACGGCTACAGAGCTTGCTCCCGTGATCGCCGAGACTTCCGATGAGACGGAGGATGCAGAAGGTGAAACAGAGGGTGACGGCGAAGGTGATGTCGATCCCGATATGGCAGACGACGGTTCATCAGATAATGACGGCGGCGACGAAGATAACTATAACGAGTAATTCGGAGGAGATAAAGAAATGAAGTATATAAGCACAAGAGGTTATGAGAAGAAGTTCAGTGCATCCGAGGCTATCGTACTCGGTATCGCTCCCGACGGCGGACTTTTCGTACCTGAGACGATCCCTTCGCTTTCGGATGATGATATCGAAGAGATGAAGAATATGAAGTTCTATCAGATCTCGGCAAGAGTCCTCTCGAAGTTCCTTGAGGAATTCAGTGAGAAGGAGCTTCTTGAGTATACGGCTCAGGCATATCACGAAGATAAGTGGGGCGAGAACACGGTTCCTCTCGTACAGCTTAACGCATATAACGACAGAGAGTTCATCCTTGAACTCTGGCATGGTCCTACGGCTGCATTCAAGGATGTGGCTCTGCAGCTTCTGCCTCATCTTATGACTGCTTCTATCAGAAAGACCGGCGAGAGCAAGAAGATCTGTATCCTTACGGCTACTTCCGGCGATACCGGCAAGGCTGCACTTGAGGGCTTCAAGGATCTTCCCGGAACGGAGATCATCGTATTCTATCCCTCCGACGGAGTATCCGAGGCTCAGAAGCTTCAGATGATCACCACGACAGGAAACAATACTCACGTTATCGCAGTAAACGGATGCTTTGACGATGCTCAGACCGGAGTTAAGAATATCTTCGCTGATCAGGCTTTTAACGAGAAGCTGGGTGCCAACGGTGTTAAGCTTTCATCCGCTAACTCCATCAACTGGGGACGTCTCGTTCCTCAGATCGCTTACTATGTATATTCCTATATCGAACTCTTGAGAACAGAGAAGATCGAGAAGGGTGAGGCTATCAATATAGTTGTTCCTACCGGTAACTTCGGTAATATCCTTGCCGCATGGTATGCTAAGCAGATGGGTATCCCCGTTCACAGACTTATCTGTGCATCCAACAGGAATAAGGTCCTTTGTGACTTCTTCAGTTCCGGTAAGTATGACAGGAACAGGGAATTCTTCAAGACGACATCTCCTTCAATGGATATCCTTATCTCATCCAATCTCGAAAGACTCCTCTTCGAGCTTACCGACAAAAATGCGGATCAGGTAAGAGAGTGGATGAAGGAGCTTAATACTAACGGTGTTTACAGCGTTGATGCCAAAACATTAAAGAAGCTTCAGATGCTCTTCGTCGGCGGGTTTGCCGATGAGACCGGTGTGTCCAAGACCATCCTTGATGTATATGACAGAACGGATAATGTAATCGATACTCATACTGCAGTAGGATTTAATATCTATAACCGTTATCATCAGAGATCATCTGATGAGGCAAAGACGGTATTTGCTTCTACGGCATCTCCGTTTAAGTTCTCTCCTGCGGTAATGGATGCTCTTCGCGGTAACGGCTACAGCAACGGCAGATCAGTAGAGACGATCATAAAGGAGTTATCCGAAGAGAGCGGACTTGAGATCCCCGCCGGTATCAAGGATCTGTCTTCCAAGGAAGTCCTTCACAAGGAGCAGATCGAGAAGGATCAGATGGAGAATAAAGTAGAAGAAATCCTCATAGGATAATGTTTGAGAAACTGGAGAAGAATAGTAAGTCTATATGTCCCGCGATCTTAAGGATAAGTTTGCTCCTTAAGATTTGCTACGGGATCATGGTTCAGTTCAATATATCTGCACATGATCTGTGGGATGTATCGGACTGGAATAATATTACTATAGGAAATCTCGGATATATCCAGTATCTTTACCAGTTCAGAACACTTCCGAATTTCTATGACGGACAGTTTTATCATCCTCCGCTGTTTTATATATTGAGTGCGGCTATAATGGGAATAGTCTACGGACCGACAAAAAATGTGGAATTGGCATTTGACGTTATCCAGGAATTTAATCTTGTTGTTGCATTTTTTGTAACCCTGTATTGCTACAGACTCCTTAAGCTCTTTGATGTAAAAGGGATGAGACTCGTGGCCGGCACGGCTTTCTTTGCTGGGTTGCCACTTCTTTATAATATGGGAGGCTGCCTCAATAACGACTGCCTCATGACCCTTCTTTGTCTTATGACGGTATTCTATGTCTTTAAGTGGGAGAAGCGTTATGAGTGGATCGAGATAATAAAGGCTGCTCTTTGCATGGGACTGTCGATGTTTACTAAGACATCAGCGGGCCTCATAGCCCCGGGAATAGCACTTTTCTTTGTGTACAAGCTTATAAGACCCGGCAAGGAGAATGTGAGAAAGAGGATCTTCCTCCAATATGCCGTATTTGGAACGTTGTCAGTCCCGATAGGTTTATTCTGGCTTATCAGGCAGAATATAAAGGCAGGGATGCCGTTTGATTATATTATGCCTTTGTTCTCTAAGGAGACTGAAGCTGCCGCATTGAGTTCAGCGTCAGTCTGGCAGAGGCTGGGCCTTCCTGCATGGTATCAGATGACGAGTCCTTTTCCCGATTACGAGAATTTCGGTAATTCCGCTAATATTTGGGGCCAGTTCATCCAGACAACATTATTCGATGAGGGTATATTCAATTATTCCGTTGTAATATTCAGAGTGATTGCCATAGTTCTTATCTGGATCTTTGCGATATTGATGATAGTCCTGTTAGCAAGAACAGTATCTTTCGCTAAGGACAGGGATGTTCAGGTATCGGCAAAACTGCTGCTGCTCGGTGTTTTTGCAGTGCTCATGATCAGTTTTGTCAAGTTTTGCTTTCAATATCCTTATATATGTACAATGCATACCAGGTATATCTTCATGGTATTTCCGGTCATGGTGATCGCATACGGAGTCTCGCCTAAGCTCATCTTTGAAAAAACATCCGTATCGGCTACAGTGGATAAGGTCGAATCATGTATGATGCTTATGTTCGGACTTCTGAGCGTATTGCTCTATCTCGTTCCGGTTATCTTATGATATTTCCGCATTGTTTGCGGTTGTTGGCACAGACACAGAATTCGTCATTTTGACATATATTTACAGTTTATAATTAGCCCCTGTTGTGTTAAGATTCTTAGCAAGGATTTTTTGACGATGGGGGTTTTAGTATGCCAAAAATAGAAGACATCAATAAGATACTTATTATCGGTTCCGGTCCTATCATCATCGGTCAGGCATGTGAGTTCGACTATTCTGGAACTCAGGCATGTAAGGCATTGAGGAAATTGGGTTATGAGATCGTTCTTGTTAATTCCAATCCCGCTACGATCATGACAGACCCTGATGTAGCCGACAGAACATATATCGAGCCTTTGAATGTTGCTCGGATCGAACAGATAATCGCTAAGGAACGTCCTGATGCTTTGCTTCCCAATCTCGGAGGTCAGTCAGGACTTAATCTTTGCTCTGAGCTGTCGGAAGCAGGTATCCTCGAGAAGTATAACGTAAGAGTTATCGGTGTTCAGGTAGACGCTATCGAGCGAGGCGAGGACAGGATCGAGTTTAAGAATACGATGAATTCTCTCGGCATCGAAATGCCAAGAAGCCATGAGGCTTATTCCGTAGAGGAAGCACTTAAGATCGCAGACGAGTTGGGCTACCCCGTAGTCCTTCGTCCCGCTTACACAATGGGCGGCGCCGGCGGCGGTCTTGTATATAACGTAGATGAGCTTAAGGTAGTCTGCGAGAGAGGTCTTCAGGCAAGCCTTGTAGGACAGGTCCTTGTAGAGGAGTCCATCAGCGGTTGGGAGGAGCTCGAGCTCGAGGTCGTACGTGATGCTAAGAATAACAAGATCACAGTCTGCTTCATCGAGAATATCGACCCCATCGGTGTACATACAGGTGACTCTTTCTGTTCCGCTCCTATGCTTACTATCTCTCAGGATGTACAGGATAAGCTTCAGGAAGCATCCTATAAGATCATCGAAGCTATCGAAGTAATAGGCGGATG
>CACZPC010000009.1 GCA_902782985.1 Oscillospiraceae bacterium | reverse complement strand
CTCGTACTGTCCGTATTTGCCAGAGGCGATGATATGACGCCTGTCAATTCGGAATCGCATGAGGCCGTGATCAAAAGCATCGGTAACAGCACCACTTCTTCTCGTGATCTGATAAATGATGAAGATGTCAGGATCATTATTTATATGCTTGCCGAAAGCGTGTCGGCAAGACTTCGAAAGCACGGATTCTTATGTAATGTGATAGAGCTGTCAGTAAGGGATAATGAGCTTTACCGTTTCAGCCGGCAGTGCAGGACAAAGCGGCCGACTGATCTGACAAATGAGATAGCGGGATATGCCATATCGCTCTTTCGCGATAACTACAGTTGGAAGCGCCCCGTAAGAAGTATCGGAGTAAGGGGATCTCAGCTCGTCGATTCATCGGAACCCGTGCAGCTGGATATGTTTATCGATGAGACCGGCAGAGACAAGCTTCACAGCGTTGAAGTTGCTCTGGATGAGATACGCTGCAGATACGGATCGGGATGTGTCAGCAGAGGAGTCATGTATCTTGACAGAGATTTATCGAAGATATCTTCCCGGAAGGATCATACGGATCATATGACAGGGTATTTTGCTGATGGTAACAGGACAGGCATTGCGGATATGCCGGATCGGAGGTGATTGCAGATGGATGATGACAGGCGAATAAAGAAATATGTGGACGTATCGGCGGTATTTACTTCTTCGGGACAGCTGATGCCGAAGCGTATCATGACGGATGACGGAATGAAGTATACTATCGACAGGATAACAGAGATCAGACGGGCTGCATCTACCAGAGCAGGTGGGAGCGGTATAAGATATACATGCAGTATCAGTGGCAGGCAGTGTTATCTCTTTTACGAGGAGAATTTCAGATGGTTCGTAGAGATGAAGGCTTCATGATGATGCTGCGATGAGATGTTTTTGTGAGATAATGGTCATATGAATACTATAGAGAGATTTTTAAGATATATAGCAGTGGAGACTGCTTCGGATGAAGAAAGCGGATTACACCCGAGTACTTCGGGACAGTTCGACCTGGCGAAGATGCTTGTTACAGAACTGCTGAAGATGGGCATATCACGTGATGATCTGTTTTTTGATGAGGAGCACTGCTATATTTATGCGAGGATAAGGAGTAATACCGATAAGAAGGTCCCCGCGATAGGATTTATAGCTCATATGGATACATCTCCCGAAGCATCCGGCAAGGATGTGAGACCTCAGTTTGTATTCGACTATGACGGTTCCGATATCGATCTTAAGAACGGGAAGGTATTAAGTCCGGATATATTCCCCGAACTCCTTCTTTACAAAGGGCAGACTCTTATAACTACCGACGGATGTACATTGCTTGGTGCAGATGATAAGGCCGGTATAGCCGAGATAATGGCAATGGCTGATTTCTTCATCGAGAATACGGCTGCCGAGCATGGTGATATCTGTATTGCATTTACTCCGGATGAAGAGATCGGTGAAGGTACGGAATTCTTCGACATAGACAGATTCGGTGCCGATTATGCTTATACGGTCGACGGCGGGATCCTTGGAGAGATCTCTTATGAGAACTTCAATGCTGCAGGTGCAACTGTCACGGTCAGGGGATGTAATGTCCATCCCGGAGAAGCTAAAGATAAGATGATCAATTCCCAGCGCCTTGCCATGGAGATCGATCATATGCTCCCCGACAGTGAACGTCCCGAGACTACTAAGGATCGTGAAGGATTCTTTCATCTCTGTTCGATAAGCGGTGATGTCAATGAGACTGTTATGAAATACATCATAAGAGATCATGATAAAGAGAAGTTCGAGGAGAAGAAGACAAGACTTAAGAATATCTGCAAGTTGATCTCATCCAAGCATCCCGGAGCAGATATAGATGCGGATATATCCGATACTTATTACAACATGATAGATAAGATCGCTCCTGATCACATGTATATAGTCGATAACTGTAAAAGAGCCATGAAGGCCTGCGGGATAGATCCGATAGACGTCCCCGTGAGAGGAGGTACCGACGGAGCAATGCTTTCGTATAAGGGGCTTATGTGTCCTAATATATGTGCCGGCGGTCATAACTTTCACGGCATATATGAATATATAAGTGCCGAATCCATGGAAAGGATCGCGGAGCTCCTTGTAGAGACGGTACGGGATGCCGTCCCGTATGGGGATTCTTAATAACCACTGATTGTGGCAATACAGCAGGGAATGGGGTAAAATTATAGTCAGGAAAGCGGAGGGGATATGGACAGATACTCAAGAGAATTCCTGAAGATGATGCGTAAGGACGGGCAGATGACCAAGACCATCGTGATACTGGTCCTGATCCTTTTGATCCTTTTTATGCCTGTATTATTTATCCTTCTCGGCGGGCCGCAGAAGATATCCTCTATGAGACGATCTAAAGCTCCGGTATCAGAGGGAGTTGATGAGATAGCATCGCAGATCTCGCTTAAGGCAGAGGAGGCGGTCGGCACTACGGCTGTCGCTGATGTAGTAGGGCAGGAGACTCGGATAGAGGATATAATAGCCATCAGTGAGCTTCAGACACTCGAATACAGATATAATGCTATATGCAAGATGAATAATGCGAGCGGAGACCCGGTTTATTATGTGGCATATGAAGCTACAGTTCAGCTTGGTATAGATATTAATGATATCACGATAGATTACGGTGATGAGGATAATAAGGTGATAACTATCGTGCTTCCGGAAGTTCAGATCCTGTCCACCAATGTGGATGCCGGAAGTCTTGATTATATATTCCTCGATCCTTTATATGACGGTGTCAGTGCATCGGTCCGCGCACAGGCTGACTGCGAGCAGCATCTTATGGCAAGTGTTCAGGAAGACGAGAATATGTATGCCAGTGCCAGGGAGAATACCGAAGCTGAGATTGAAGCACTTACTGAGCCTCTGGTAGAGCAGTTCTACCCTGACTACCAGCTCGTTATCGTATGGGGAGCATGATTCGAATGAAGAAGAGAATAATAGCGATAGTACTTATAATGTCACTTCTTACTGCCGCTGTATGCGGTTGTAAGAAAAAAGACAGAGATCGTGACAGGGATCGTGATACAGTACCTTCCGTAGTACAGGCGGATGTAGTCGTAGCAGAGACTTCAGATCCTGTATTTACGGCTGAGGAATGGCTTTCCATGCAGCCGCAGGAGATACAGATAAGAAATATATGTCAGCTTGCTACATTGGAGGTTTATTTCCACAATGTTGCCAAGGCTGAAAAGCCTGCAGCATCAGGTGTTATCGGAGCCGGACAGCAGGCAAGAAGATTCTGGTTCGAATATAGCGGTTCTGCCCGTGTAGGTATCGACATGAGTCAGGTGACGATATCCATAACCGGTAATACTGTAACTGTTAGGATCCCTCATGCATCTATCCTCGGTACTCCGAGTATCGATTCTGATTCATATGATCTGGATTCGATCGTAGTCGAGCCGGACAGCAGTTGGTCTGTCAATCCCAATGAGATCACTGCACTTGATCTTACAAATGCTGTCGGTGAAGCAAATATAGAGACGAGAGATGAGCTCAGTAATGATAATTCGCTGATGATGCGGGCAGAGAACAGGGCTATCGATCTGATAAGAGCATATATTGACCAGATCTCCGCCTATTCGGATGTCGATTATGATTTTGAGTGGTATTACATCGAGACAGAGTAATATCAGAACAAGTCTTTAAGTTCCCTGAATGACTTTATGGTCTTATAAGGGGCAGGAACTTCCCCAAATCCGTATTCGCAGAATATGAATCTTATATCCGCAAGCTTACAGGCTTCGTAGTCACCCATTGTATCTCCGATATAATATGTATCTTCATGTTGCAGATCGTTTCTGCCCATAAGAGTGAGTATAGTCTCGCCCTTACATGTTCCGGTTTGACCGAAGCAGAGATGATCCTCGATTATGCTCTCGGTACCTGATTTTTCAATAAAGAGTTCAACATAGCCGTTCTGGCAATTGCTGACAATGAAGAGCCTGTTTTTTGCTGAAAGATCAAAGAGGGTCTTCTTTACCTCGTCAAACATGATAGCATCGGCTGTATCAGAGCTCATGGCATTGATCTTCTCATGCTCATACTTACAGCATAAACTGATGAGCTCATCTTTCTCTTTGCGGGATGATATATCCGGAAAAAGATCATCGGAAATAACGTCCATTGTCTTTCCGAATTCCTTCTTAAGGATATCGGATGTGATCACGGCCCGGGTCTTGCCATATTCATCGACTGCCTGCTGCCAGGCAATCGCTACTATCTCGGTGGTGTTCCATAAAGTACCGTCTATGTCAAATATAAGATTGCACATAGACGGTATTATATCACAACACAACTTGTTTTAAGTGAATATCTGCTAATGATCAACATGTCATCCGATCAGGCAGGGAATAACAGGATCATATGCCGCAAGATGCTGAAACAAAAGGATCTGTAACATTGTTACACTCAAATGATCACTATCCTGCCGGATGCATATCACAACTCTTTCAGGCATGAATGAATAATATAGGTTATAATATGCTCTATGATAAAAAGACTGTCCAAAATCGAGAATAAGATCGTATCGATACTTAATAATCTGAGCCTTCGCAGTAAGCTCTGGCTCCTTTATACGTGTTGTGTTTTTATTCCGTTGGTAATTACGGATGGTCTTATTGCAGGCGTCTTATTCAAGAACGCTCAGAAGGAACTTCAGCAGAATATGGAAACGGCGGCATTCAGTGCATCGCTTGATTTCAGAAATGCTTTCGATCCGGCATCGAATCTTTCGAACGGTATCTACATCAATAAGCCGCTTAATGAATTTCTTGAGCATAATTTCTCCTCCAATTCCGAGTTCTATTCGGAATCGACGAGAGTCTACCAGCAGGCTGGTTACAGTACTATGGTAACTACCGATATCTCAAATGTAGTTCTTTGCTCCGATAATGATTCTCTCGTCAGTGCCGGTTCGTGGTCTACAATCGATAAGGTAAGAGATTCTCAGTGGTATCAGGATTTTGAATCATCAGGCAGAACTCCCGGACTGTATTTTTATTTCAGTGAGTCAGCTTTGGATATCCCTATATCCAACAATACTCGAATGATCACTCTTGTAAGAGATCTTGATTATTTCCCGTCTTTGCCTTCCGAAAAGATATTGAGGATAGATCTGGATTATTCGCGAGTATCTTCTGTCTTTTCCAAGAGCCGTTACGGAGCCAACATCTATATATGCGAAGGAGACATGATCGTTATATCGACGGATGATAAGCCTAATAACAGGAATCCGTTTAAATATCTTACTTCGAAGATCACCGATAATATCGGGTTTGAGTCGCAGATGCATTTCATGGGCAAGGACTACAGGATCCTCGTAGAGAAGCCTTCGGGAAACTATTTCATGGTATCGCTCAGAGACCATATGCCGATGATCCTTCTTTTGCTGTTCATGAATATCTTTATGCCTCTTTTACTGGTTTATCTCATAAACCGTTCATTTACCAGCCGACTTCATACATTAAGCAATGCATTTAATGTGGCACAGAAGGAGGACGGAGGTCTTACAGAGGTAGATAATATCGAAGGTACTGACGAGATAAGCGAACTGATGCTCGGTTATAATGACCTGGTTAAGCGTAACAGATTCCTTATCAAGACCATATATGAGGACAGGATCATCCACCAGAAAGTCGAGATAGAGAAACAGCAGGCCGAACTGTTGTCTCTGAGAATGCAGATCAACCCGCACTTTATATTTAATATCCTTGAAAATATAAGGATGAACAGCATCTTAAAAGGTGAGAAGGAGACTGCCTCGATGATCGAGCGTCTGGCGGCGCTTGAAAGAGAGAGCGTTGACTGGAAGTCGGATATTATACCTCTGTCGAGGGAACTTGCGTTTATAAGAAACTATCTTAAGCTTCAGCAGATGAGATACGGTGACCGATTCACATTCACGATAAATATGGATGACGAAGCCAAGAAAGCATATATTCCCAAGCTTACACTTGCTACTTTCGTAGAGAATTCCTGTGTTCACGGAGTAGAGAAGAAGAGTACGAGTGCCATGATCCTGATCGATGCGTCGGTAAAGGACGATCGTCTCATTCTCGAAGTCGAGGATACGGGTGCCGGAATGTCGCAAGAAGCCGCATCCGCTCTCCAGACCAGGATGAGGAAGTCATCTTTCTCGCAGCTTCAGAATACGAGCAAGCACATCGGTATTATCAATTCGTGCCTGCGTATCAAGATGATCGCCGGTGAGGAAAACGTTAATTTCGTATTTGAAGGAGAAGAAAACGTCGGAGTATACTTACGAATAGAAATGCCATTGATCACGGACCCGGGAGATAAAGAATAACTATGGAAAAGAAATTGAGAATCCTTCTGGCAGATGATGAGCCCATGATCCTCAAAGGATTAAGACAGATCATTGACTGGGAAGCAGCAGGATATGATATTGTCTTTGCGGCGCATAACGGAATGGAAGCGTATGAGTATCTTAAGGAGAATGAGGTCGATCTGGCTATAGTAGATGTTCAGATGCCGGTAATGACCGGACTTGAGCTTATCAAGCGTGTCAGGAATGAGGGGATATCCAAGGCGGATTTTATAATCCTGTCAGGATTTCGCGATTTCGAATATGCCCAGCAGGCAATGAACCTGGGTGTATCCGCTTATCTTACAAAACCGGTCAAAGCAACTCAGCTTGAAGAAGCTCTGCATAAGGTGATGATCAGGAATGCCAATTCCATTGATGATTCGGATATAGAAGAGAAGCTCAAGCGTGTATATATCGAGCAGTACATACTGGCACTTATAACGGGTAAGGCCTCTTCAAAGCAGATCGATTACATAAAAGCCAATATGAAGCTTGACGGAGAACTGAATTACGTTTTCATCTCTCTTAACAGTATCGCAAGACTCGATGAGATGACAGACGAGGAAGTCGATGATATCAAAAAGCAGGTCAAGGAGAACTGTGAGGAGTTTCTCGGAAGATACAGTGATCATTTCCTCGGTGATGCACCCAATTCGGGCGCTGATTATGAGCTCGGTTTTTTATATTGTGATTTCATGGCTGCCGAGAAGGGGATGACAAACGGCGAATTTTTCGAACAGCTCAGGAAACATGCGATGTTCGATATTCCCGTCGATATAGTCATGCTTATCGGCAAGACTGTATCCGATATATCCAAGCTTGCTCATTCTTACAGCAGTGCCAGTGCAATGAAGCCGTTAAGAGGTCTTCATACGGATAAGAACATTCTTGTTTATGATGATGATGTGCATGTGTCTTCCCATAATCTCGCCAAGTCCATGATACATAAGGATTATCTTGATGATCTTATTACGGCTATAGTAAGGCATGATAATGAAGCGATCGATTCCTGCGTGGATAGTCTTATGAATTCAGCGGAGCTTACGGATTACAAGATGGT
>CACZPC010000008.1 GCA_902782985.1 Oscillospiraceae bacterium | reverse complement strand
TTGTCTTCCGACGGTGATCTGATGATCGATGACAAGGTGCGCGCGACATATGTCGAGTGGGAAAAGGAAAATCCCGTCGATCCCGGTGTGGGCTGGGGACAGGAAAAGTGGTCCCAGGAGGAGATGCCGCTTGAAGATCCGATCGTAAATGATGCCGCTTCCCGAAATGATGCAGCTGTCATCATCATTGCCAGAACGGCAGGTGAAGACAGAGATAATACTCCGGAAAAAGGTTCATTCTTCCTTACTGACGGTGAGGAGGAGATGCTTGCCAAGGTATGTTCGGCATTCGAAAGATCGATCGTGCTCCTTAATGTGGGCAACATCATCGATATGAGCTTTATCGAAAGGTATTCCCCCTCAGCCGTAATGTACGTATGGCAGGCCGGCATGATCGGCGGAACCGCGGCTGCAGATCTCGTAACGGGTAAGGCAACTCCCTCGGGATCTCTTACCGATACGGTCGCCCGCGCCCTCGTGGATCACCTTTCGAATGAGAATTTCGGTAATAAGGATATTAACAAGGATACTTACTGTGAAGATATCTATGTGGGATACAGGTATTTCCAGACGTTTGCGCCTGAGAAGGTGCTCTATCCCTTCGGCTTCGGCCTTTCGTATACCACATTCGGGATCAGGGCGGTCTCGTTTGAGCACGAAGGGACCAATGTCAGTGTCAAGTGTGAGGTCACGAATACCGGAGACAGGGCGGGCAAGAAGACGGTGATGCTCTTCGCATCTGCTCCCGAAGGTGCGGTATCAAAGAGTGCGGTCGTGCTGGTTGATTTTGCCAAGACAAAGCTCCTCGAGCCCGGTGAGTCACAGATCCTTTCGCTCAGTGCGGATGCTACCCGCTATGCATCTTTTGACGATGACGGCAGAGCAGGCAGAGGCACATGCTGGATCCTTGAGAAGGGTGAATATACTTTCAGTTTAGGTGCGAATATCAGAGACAGGGAGAACGTTGGTACGCTTACTCTCGAGGATGATCAGGTAGTGGAAAGTCTTGAGTCTGCCATGGCACCCGTCGAGAGCTTCATGAGACTTAACGGGAAGGGCGAATATGAAGAGGTACCCGTCCGTAAGATCGATCATGTTGCCTCCAGGATGGAGCATGTCCCCGAATATATCCCTCAGACGGGAGATAAGGGCATCAAGCTTACTGATGTCAGGACAGGTAAGAATACGATGGATGAGTTTATCGCACAGCTTACAGATGAGGACCTGAGCCTTATCATAAGAGGCGAAGGCATGAGCAGTCCCAGAGTAACTGCAGGTACGGCGTCCGCTTTCGCAGGCGTTTCCAAGGAACTTATGGGCTATGGTATACCTGCCGTATGCTGTGATGACGGTCCTTCGGGCATGAGGCTCGACAGCGGTAAGAAGGCTTTCGCGCTGCCTAACGGTACATGCCTTGCTTCATCGTTTAACGAGGAGCTCAACACCGAGCTTTTCGAGTATTTCGCACTGGAGATGAGGAGCAACGGAGTAGATAATATCTTAGGTCCCGGCATGAATATACACAGGCATCCCCTTAACGGACGTAATTTCGAGTACTTCTCGGAGGATCCGCTTGTTACGGGCAGGATCGCATGTGCTCAGCTCAGGGGACTTCATAAATACGGCGTTACGGCGACGATCAAGCATTTCTGCTGCAATAACAGAGAGACAAGAAGACGATTCATGGATTCCGTAGTGTCCGAGAAAGCACTCCGCGAGATCTACCTTAAGGGATTCGAGATCGCCGTCAAGGAGGGCGGAGCGAAAAGCATAATGTCCGTATATAACAAGGTCAACGGATCTTACGGCGCTTCACTCTACGATCTTCATACCGTCATCTTAAGACAGCAGTGGGGATTTGGCGGCATCGTCATGACAGACTGGTGGTCATTCATCAATAATGTTCCCGGTGAGGAATTCGGAGTCGGTATTACCGAGCACTCCCTGATGGCGAGAGCCCAGTGCGATCTCTTCATGGTCTGCTCGGGTACGGAGCGCAGGAATCTTTCGGAGGCGGACACATATGAGAATATAACCGGCGGCAGAGAAGATCTGATCACGAGAGCCGAGCTTCAGCGAAATGCAGCCAATATACTGAGATTTGCCATGAATACACCGGCGATGGAGAAGCTTGAAGGAAGGCTGCCGATCATAGAGAGCATCGACTGTCCTTTCGAGGATGATTTCTCGGATGCGTCGACGGATGTCTACTATAAGGCCGAGGAAGAACCCGAGATCGAGATAGACGTGGATACGGCTTCGGGCGAAGACTTCGTATTCGGTGTCGAGTGCAACAAGAACGGTATCTATGAGCTTATCCTGGAGGGAAGTTCACCTCTTGAGCCGCTGGCACAGCTTCCCGTTACCGTCTTTATCACGGGCATCCCGTTTAATGTCGTGACATTTAACGGCACGGACGGCGCCGTGGTTACAAGATCTACTCATATCGGCTTCCTGTCGAAATTCGCCGTAGTAAGGCTTCACTTCGGCAAGAGAGGCTTATCCGTCAGAAAGATGAAGCTTAAGTTTGTGACTGAGGAAGTCAACTACAGATCCTAACTTAAGTACAATATTATTAAAATATGCTACAATAAGGGGCGGCCGTTGATGGCGGCCCCTTATTAATTTCGGAGGTCAGTACAGTGCGCAGAGATTATTTCACATGTGTTTTCCTGGGATGCATATGCGCTGCTTTATTCTTTGTTTACTTTACTCCTTCTTATTTTATCTACGGCGGAGTCACGGCACGTCCCTTCGGTATTTTGGAGACCATCTGTGCCTGGATCTATGCTCTCACGGTCCTTGTAGCACTCCCCGTATATGCAGCTTATAAGAAAAAATTCTGGATCACTGCCGGACTTATGGCATACGGTGCTTTCGCATCACTTCCATTATGGTTCCTTCCTAAGCTCATGAGCAAGCTCAGCGGAGACGATGCAAGTATCGTGGCTGTTATAGAAGGATATCTTCTCAAGGCCATATACAGGATGGCGACTGCTCCCTTCGGTGCGATCTCTCGTGCTTTCGGCGATAAGTTCTCGAGGATGCTGCCTTTCAGGATCCTTCCCGTGGCGCTCATCCTTTATATCGGAGTACAGCTCTTCAGATTCTACAGAAATGCCTATGTAATGGAGCAGCTAAGCCCTGCTACGGCTATCGATATGACGGCTAAGGAGAATGCTCAGCCTTCCGAAGGCCGTAAGGTAAGAGATGCAAGGATCCCCGAAGTACTCGGCACGGTCATATCCGCACCTTCGGGATCCGGAGCAAGACCTGTCAGGGAACCCGTAAAGCCTCAGCCTTCAAGCGAGACAGTAAGGGTAGCAAGGATGCCCGTCAGGGAGCCGATGCCTGAAGTTGACGGCAATACCAAGGCTATTCATCTCGGACCTCATGCGGCTTCAGCTGCATCCGGAAAAAATGATAAGACAGGCGATAATACGGAAGCGATCCGCCTCGGACCCCCTAAGGGCGCCCCTGCATCTAAGGTGGATGACTCGACGAAGCCTATCCGCCTCGGACCGCCTAAGACATGATGCTTTACTGTATATAAGCAATGGTTGCATATGTGTCTTACTGCTTGTAGAATACCTAGTCGGAGAAACAACACGGAGTGGAGTAAATAATGGCAAAGAACAATAAGCACTGGAAGAATTTTATGGCCAGTCCTTCTGACCGCAAGATCGCCAAGGAGGGAAGAGATCCTCTCGAGGAAGGTCTTGAGGGACTTACCTGGATAGAGAACAGTAAGAGGATCGTCAGGAATCGATGGAATAAGACACGCGAGACCTTTGGCGAGGAAGTAGGTAATTCGATCACTTCCGGTGTTCTCATGATGTATATCCTCTTCATGACGCCTTTTGCATCGCTTCATGCATATAAATGCGCGCCCGAAGGAATGGGCGATATCGACAGCTTCTCCGTCTCTGCCTTTATGGTAACGTCGCTGCTGGCGCTCTTATTTACGACCGTATATCACTGTACTAAGCACGGAACGCCTCAGAAGAGGATCTTCGGCAAGCTCGACCACATCATGGTCTACTACGCGATCCTTGGCGTGTTTGCTCCTATCTGTCTCTCCCTTATCGGAGGGGGACTCGGACTCGGCATCCTGATAGCCGAACTGTGTCTGGCGGTCACGGGTACGTTCTTCATGATCTTTGCTTATCCCGAGAAGAAGACAATGAGCAAGGTAGCTATCTCGATCTACGGTATAATGGGGATCCTCGGACTCTTTATCCTGAAGCCCTTATATCATTCTGCCACGAAGGTTTCCTTCTGGCTTATCATCGCAGGTGCTGCTACCTACCTTGTAGGAACATTCTTCTACTCCGGCAAGAAGTTCAAGTTCTCCCATATGGTATGGCATATACTGGTCGCATTTGCCACCGTATGCTATGTGCTGGCATTCGTATATTTCTTAAGATAAAAGCAGTAAGTATCCCAAGTACTCAAAAGCCCTCACGTGTGAAGCGCGAGGGCTTTTTGTTGTGCAGCTAAGATCGAGCCCGGAGCCCGCCGCGGTGTCCGTGGCTGACGGCGGATATGATCTGTGACATTTACAGTTTGCTTCTTTCTGATCAGTGACTAACAGCGCAGATAAAAGGCTGACCTCGAATGAGATCAGCCTTTCGTGTTTGTGCATTATAAATAATATTCTTATCCGAATATCGAAAGGAGTACGCCAGCTGCTACTGCGGAACCGATAACGCCTGCGACATTGGGGCCCATAGCGTGCATGAGAAGGTAGTTGCTGGGATTAGCCTTCTGTCCTTCAGTATTGGCAACACGGGCAGCCATGGGAACTGCGGATACGCCTGCTGCACCGATAAGGGGATTGATCTTACCTCCTGAGAGCTTATACATGATAAGTCCGATAAGAAGTCCGCCTACCGTAGCGAATGTGAATGCCGCAAGACCGAGAGCGATGATACCCAATGTCTTGATGCTGAGGAATGTGGTACCGATAGCCGTAGCTCCTACGGATGTTCCGAGGAAGATAGTTACGATATTACACATAGCATTCTGTGCCGTATCGGAAAGTCTGTCCGTAACACCGCACTCTCTGAAGAGGTTACCGAGCATAAGGCAACCGAGGAGAGGAGCGACTGTAGGAAGGATAAGTACGCATACTACAGTTACGATGATAGGGAAGCAGAT
>CACZPC010000007.1 GCA_902782985.1 Oscillospiraceae bacterium | reverse complement strand
GAAGTATTCCACAGATATGTCCTGGGCCTTTACCGCATCATGAGGACACTTACGGGGGAATTCCCCGAGATCTTATTCGAAGGATGTGCATCCGGGGGCAACAGGTTTGACCTCGGTATATTATCCTTTTTCCCTCAGATCTGGGCCAGCGACGATACGGATGCAGTAGCGAGGACAGCGATACAGAACGGCTACAGTTACGGTTATCCCATGAGATGCGTTACGGCTCATGTATCCGATGTTCCCAATCACCAGACTTTAAGAAGGACCCCGATAGAGACAAGGTTCAATGTAGCTTCGTTCGGCGTCCTGGGATATGAATGCAATCTCTGCGACATGAGTAAAGAGGATATCTCCGCCGTCAGGGAGCAGATAACCTTCTACAAGGAGCACAGGGAAGTCCTGCAGCACGGGAGATTCCTCAGAGGTGATGCGGTATGCACAGATGACGGCGACCCGGGTCTTCTCATGCCTTCGCCGAATAATTCGATCACCTGGACCGCGGTATCTGAAGATAAGAAGAGTGCCGTTACCATGACTATGCAGATATTGACCCACCCTAATTACAGATGGCGTGTCATCAGGCCCAAGGGACTTAAAGAGGATGCGAGATATAAGTTCGGCGGCAGAAAGCTGGATATTGATATCCGTCACTTCGGAGGCCTCGTGAATTTCATCTCGCCGATACACGTAAAGCCTGACGGCTCAGTCCACGGCATGCTCTCGAAGTTCATCAAGATGCATGCCGAGGAAGAAGAGCACGTAATGTATGGTGATGCCATGATGTACGCGGGTGTTCATCTGAAGAATGCTTTTGCCGGATGCGGATATGACGATAAGACCATCTCTTACTATCCTGACTTCGCATCAAGGATCTATACCATAGATCAGATCTGAGATCCGCCCCATTCTACGAGTGTATAGCCGTCTCTCGATACGCCTTCGGGGAAGATGAGTTCATGGCCGTCTTCGATCTGTACGGGTGCATCAAGAGGAGTAAATACCATGTATACGCGGATCACCGTGTCGGGTGCGGGAGATACGTTAAGCTGTGCCATCTGCTCATATTCCTCCGTCGGGAAGGAGATGAGATTATATGCATTTCCCTCCATGTCGGGAAGCCAGAATGAGATGAAATCATCTATCTCGCTGTCATTTAATCCGCATGCCGTAAGATAGCTTTCCAGGAAAGCTGCCGTATCCTCGCCGGCTACACATGCCGCATGGTCGAAAGAGCAGGGCACCTCAGGGGACTGACCTTCCCAGAAGAGATAATCATAATTCCTTCCCGTGCCGTGATCGTAGATATTTCCGTCAGGGGAAGCCGTTACCGTCCAGCCGGATACGGGATCGTATGCGGGATATGTACAGGTCAGATCTCCGTTAAAGTCGAGCGTTATATTGATATCGGTCTCTTCTTCGGGATAAAGGTAGATAACGGGCTTATCTACGTCCGGAGGAAAATCTGTCCATTCCGGCTCTGTATACTGTCGGTAGTTCGGACATGTGACGCCGCATGCATGTCCTACGACAACGTCCTTGACGCATTCCACTTCCCCGTCTTTGACGAAGACGATCGAATACCAATCGGCTTCGTCGTAGTATTGTGCATCATTATCCGGGAAGTGTATCGTGAATGCCAAATGATCTCCGGCGGAGGAAGCCTGAAATTCTCCCTCGCAGATCTCTAAGACATCTTCGGTATCCCACTCGTATCTGTCATCATATTCGAAAATATAAGCCTTGACGTCGGGCTTTAGCAGGGATGATACGTGATCGATGTCACATACTGCCTGTGTGATCCATTGATCATCTACCAGTACACCTTCGTAATCGATCCCGCTGATGATCGGGTCTTCGGCATCCCGGTTGACAAAGACATTTCCGGGAAGCGGGTGATCAAAGTCGAGATCACAGGCTAATCGCCCGGGATCCTTATCAGCAGCCATGTGGTGAGTACATGAAGCGAGTATTGCTGATGTCAGCAACAGAGCTGTTATGGCCTTAAAATGCTTCACCTTATTATCCTCCGTTTCGGTCTGTGTCTATATACATAAAGACGCAGAAACGGCGATGAAGTTGCAAGACCTATAAGATCAGGGTCAGTTCCTTTTCCCTCCTATGATCCCCTTATAGAGTTTGGGGTGGAAGAGTATGAGGATCGGGAAGAGCTCAAGTCTTCCTGCCAGCATATCGAGGATCAGGACATATTTTGATAAGTTGCTGAAGAATGCATAATTACATGTGGGGCCGACCTTCGCCAGACCGGGACCGATGTTGCTCAAGGTTGCCAGTACGGCGGTAAATGACGTGACGAGGTCGTGACCGTCTGCAGTCACCAGGAACATGGACAGCAGGAGGAGAGTCATGTATGTAATGAAGAACACGTTGATCGAGCGTACGACGTCGTGTTCTACGGCTCTGCCGTCCATCGTAGTCTTTCGGACTATCTTGGGATGGATATAGGAAGAGAATTCCTTTCGAATTGATTTTAGAAGGATAATGATCCTCGATACCTTGATACCGCCTCCCGTACTGCCTGCGCATGCTCCGATGAACATGAGGAAGATCAGGATGAGCTTGGACATGGTAGGCCACTGATCAAAGTCCGTGGAACCGAATCCGGTAGTGGAGATGATGGAAGTCACCTGGAAGAAGGCGTGTGTCAGCGCGGTGAAAGCGTTATCGTACATCTTTATGATATTAACGAAGATGACGCCGGTCGACAGCAGGATTATCATTATATACTTGCGGACTTCCTCGATGCCGAATGCTCTCTTGAACTGCCTGAGGAGCATATAGTAGTAAGCATTGAAATTGACACCGAATAAGAGCATGAAGATGCCGGCTACCCACTGTACATAAGGCGTGTAGCTCGCAAAGCTGTCATTCTTAACGCCGAATCCTCCCGTACCGGCGGTACCGAATGAAAGTGCCAGAGAATCAAATACAGACATACCGCCTGCGATAAGAAGTATCGTCTCAATCAGAGTCATGACGAGATATATCAGATATAAGATCCTGGCCGTGTGCTTAATCTTGGGAACGAGCTTGCCGACGGAAGGTCCGGGGCTTTCGGCTCTCATGAGATTGATGTTGGATCCGCCGCTCATGGGGATGACGGCAAGCAGGAATACGAGTACGCCCATGCCGCCAAGCCAGTGGGTGAAGGATCTCCAGAAGAGTCCCGTGTGAGACATTCCCTCGACATTGGACAGGATGCTGGCACCGGTAGTCGTAAAGCCGGATACCGTCTCGAAAAGCGCATCCGTGAAATGCGGGATCTCGCCCGTCAGGAAGAACGGAAGACATCCTGCAACGGACATGAGTATCCAGCTTAAGGATGTGGCGACGCAGCCTTCCTTGAGATAGATGACCGGATCCTTCGGTTTAACAAAGGAGCCGGCCGTGCCTGTCAGCATGAGTACCAGAGCTATGATGAAGTAGGTGATACCGACGTTCTCCTGATAGACAAGAGAAACGATACAGGGAAGGAGCAGGAAGGCGCCTTCGATACGAAGGACCTGCGACAGTGTATATCTGATCATTGGAATGTTCATTTATCGCACTTAGTCCTTCTTACTTCAATATATTGGTGATGTCCGTAAATCCGAGATGAGTCGTAACGACCATAACGCTGTCGCCTACGGATATCTTGTCATTACCGGTGGGGATGATGGTCTTACCGTCATGGATGATGAAAGAGATAAGAAGATTATCCTTGAGCTTTAAGTTACGAAGCTCTACGTCCGTGAGTTCCGATTCCTTCGTGACATTGAATTCGATAGCCTCAGCCTTGGAGTTGAACATATGATACAAAGTCTCGATATTGCTGTCCTTGGCCGCGGATCTTGCTCTTACGTAAGCTATTATTGCTTCCGACGTTATGTATCTGGGATAGACTACGCTTCCTAAGTCGAGCTTATCTATTATCTCCGAGAAGCCGGGGCGGTTGATCTTGGTTATCAGCTTGGCATTTGAGATGTTCTTAACATGAAGAGAGAGCATTACATTCTCTTCGTCGATGCCGGTGAGGGGTACGAATGATTCACATCTGAGGATGCCCTCTTCTTTCAGAAGGGCGGGATCGGTACCGTCGCCGTTTATGATGAGAGCCTTGGGAAGCAGCTCATAGAGCTCTTCGCACCTGGTCCTGGATCTTTCTATGATCTTGACCTCCACGCCGTTTCTTATAAGCTGGTCGGCCAGGTAGTAAGCGGCACGGCCGCCTCCGATGATCATGGTATTCTTAACCTGCCTGGTGTCGAATCCAATAAGGTTCAGGAAGTAAACGGCTGCCTTGTGAGCCGCTACGAATGAGATATTATCGCCCGCCTTGAGGACGAAGTCTCCGCCGGGGATAGTGACATTGCCGTTTCTTTCTACGGCGCAGATAAGGATATCGTTAGTAAGATTCTTACCGAGATCATAGATGGCCATGCCGTCGAGCTTGTTGCCGACGGGGATCTTAAGCTTTACGATCTCTGCCTGACCGTGGGCAAAGGAGTTGATCTCAAGAGCCGTGGGAAGGTACAGGAGCCTTGCCATCTCCTTGGCAGATTCCAGCTCGGGATTGATGATCATGGCAAGTCCGAGCTTTTCTCTTAAATAACCGACTTCCTTGCTGTAGTCGGGGGTTCTTACTCTTGCTATCGAGGCGCAGTTGCTGAACTGGCTGGCGATGGTGCAGCACAGAAGATTGAGCTCATCTGACTCGGTGACGGCGATTATAAGATCCGCGTCGTTGATGCCGGCTTCCGTCTGAGTCGTATAGCTGGCGCCGTTGCCGACACATCCCATAATGTCATAGTTGCTGCTTATCTCTCTGACCTTATATGCATTCCGGTCGATGATGGTTATATCATGACCTTCTTTGCTGAGCTGTTCTACGAGCGTGCGGCCCACCTTGCCGGCGCCAACGATAATGATCCTCAATCCAGAAGAGGACTTCCCCTTGATCTTCATGCTTCCTCCATAGTGCCGCAAACGCTTGCGGTAAGCGTACGATTTTGCGCTATTTATTAATATACAACATTAAAAGGGAGGTTGCCACCATAAGGCTTTTCGGGCCGAATCTCTAAAGCACCCTAGAAAAAGTCAAAAAGGCTTTAGGATAGTTCAAAAAGCGTTCACATTTTTATCATTAATGAGTAACGAAATGCTTTTTCGGAGTTAATATTGTTTGTTTATCCTATAGATGTGAATGAATGAGACAGGGGGGCAACGCCATGAAGATATTATCCGTATACGAAGCAATAGCGGCAGGAATGCTTTCAGTATCAGTAATAGTAGCAAGCAACAGTATTGCCGGCGATAAGTCCGTTCTTAACAGGACTGAGAATATCGTGCTCCCCGAGACGACTATCAGCGAAGTTCTGATCACTCCCGCACCGACAGATGAGATCTCCGTCAAGGCTTCTCCTCTCGAAATGCTCAACAGCGAAGTT
>CACZPC010000006.1 GCA_902782985.1 Oscillospiraceae bacterium | reverse complement strand
GGCAATACTATACCCTCGAAAGGCAGTTCGGCGATATCAAGGATGTTGCTCTTTTTGTCGCAGAGAACGGTGCGGTCGTTTTTGATAACGGCAAGGTGATCGCCGAGAACAGCATGGATCCTCAAAATGTCAGGAAGACATTGGATGTTATCAGAACGATCAAAGGAGCGGTCCCGATCATGTGCGGGATCGAGTCAGCTTATATGCTGGAAGAATCACTTGAAGCCATGACAGAGGGCGGCAAGTATTATGCGAGGATGAAGATAGTTAAAGACCTTGACCGCTGCGCGGATATCGACAGATTCCTGAAGATAGCGGTATTCTTCGCAGGGCGTGATGCCGAGCGGGCTTACCGTAATCTTCCGGAGCTTCCCGAGGGGGTATCGGCACTTCTGTCAGGAGACCGCTGGATCGATATAGCCAATGATTCTATCGGGAAGGGCTACGCGGTCAAGCAGATAAGGAAGCAGCTTGATCTAAAGAGAGATGAGTGTATGGCTTTTGGAGATTATCTTAATGATCTTACGATGATACAGGAGTGCGGCGAAAGCTACGCCATGGCTAATGCTCACCCGGATATAAAGTCTGCGGCCAAATATATTACCGAATATGATAATGATCACGACGGAGTCATGACTGTATTAAGACGGCTGTGATATATAATATAAGCATGTAGAATTGCGGAGGATGGGATGATGATAATCAAATATGTGGGGCATGCGTGTTTTAAGATCACTGAAGGGGATTTCTCGATCGTTATAGATCCTTATGCCGACGGCTCGGTACCGGGGCTGAAGGATATGCATGAGACGGCTAATCTCGTAATATGTTCACACGGACATATGGATCATCACGGTATTGAGAATGTTAAGATCTCCGAAGTGAGGATCGATACGCCTTTCGAAATGAGCTGTATCAGGACTTATCATGATGATAAGGAAGGGACGCTCAGAGGTCCCAATGAGATCACAGTTATGAAAGCGGAAGGCAGGACGATAGTCCATATGGGCGATATCGGATGCATGTTGTCCGGCGAGGATATTGATAAGCTTAAAGGATGTGATCTTCTTCTTATTCCTGTCGGAGGGTTCTTTACCATTGACGGCAAGCAGGCGGCGGAATATGTTAAGCTCATTGCTCCCAAGGCTGTCGTCCCCATGCATTACAGAGGAGCTTCTTTCGGCTATTCCGAGATAGGAACTCTTGACGGATTTACGGGTCGTATAGACCTTCCGGTCAGAAAGATCGGTTCCGAGCTTGATATCGATGCGATAAAGGCCGGCTCAGGGGTGCTGGTCATGACCCCGGCAAATGCTTGATATTTGTAATACAATTACCGGGACCTTTTTGATACAATAGGTACCCGAAAGAAGGTAAATGCGGTATGTATAAAGTAGGTTTCAGCAGCGAAAAGTATGCACAGCTCCAGTCTCAGAAGATCAGGGACAGGATCGAACAGTTCGGAGGAAAGCTCTATCTCGAATTCGGAGGAAAGCTTTTCGATGACTACCATGCATCAAGAGTTCTTCCGGGCTTTGAGCCTGACAGTAAGGTCAAGATGCTTATGCAGCTCAAGGCGGATGCTGAGATCGTTATCGTCATAAATGCGGATGCAATCGAGAAGAGTAAGAGAAGAGGCGACCTCGGTATCACATATGATCAGGACGTGTTAAGACTCATCGATGCATTTACCGAGATCGGTCTTTATGTCGGAAGCGTATGTATCACACAGTTTAAGGGGCAGGCTCTTGCAGAGAAATTCGAGCAGAGGCTTCGCCAGCTCGGTGTTAAGGTATATAAGCTCTATCCCATCGAGGGCTATCCTTCCAATATCCCGCTTATCGTAAGTGATGACGGATACGGAAAGAATGACTATATTGAGACTACCCGCTCACTTGTTGTTGTCACTGCTCCGGGCCCCGGTTCGGGAAAGATGGCCACATGCTTATCTCAGCTCTATCACGAGAATAAGAGGGGCATCAAGGCAGGATATGCAAAGTTTGAGACATTCCCCATCTGGAGTATTCCGCTTAAGCACCCGGTAAATATCGCATATGAGGCAGCTACGGCTGATCTTAATGATGTCAATATGATCGACCCGTTCCATCTCGAGGCATATGGCGAGACGACGGTAAACTACAACAGAGATGTTGAGATCTTCCCTGTTGTTAATGCGATCTTCGATAAGATCTACGGTGAGTCTCCCTATAAGAGCCCCACGGATATGGGCGTTAATATGGCAGGCTTTGCCATCACGGATGATGATGCCTGCTCTGAAGCCAGCAAGCAGGAGATCATCAGGCGCTACTATGAGGCTAAGTGCAATGTAAGACAGGGCCTTTCCGACGGTAATGATGTCAACAAGCTGGAGCTCCTTCTTAACAAGACCGGGATCGAGGTTTCTGACAGAAAGTGTATAAGCGCGGCTCTTGTAAGGGCAGATCAGACAGGCAATCCCGCTGTAGCCATGGAACTTCCCGACGGACAGGTAGTTACCGGTAAGACCACAGATCTTCTCGGTCCCGCTTCCGCAGCACTTCTTAATGCGCTCAAGGTACTTGCGGGCATCGATCACGAGATCCCTCTTATTTCACCTAATGTAATCGAGCCTATCCAGGATCTTAAGGTCAATCATATGGGAAATCATAATCCCAGGCTTCATACCGATGAGACGCTGATCGCTCTTACTATCTCCGCTCAGACTAATCCCGTAGCTGAACTTGCCATGCAGCAGCTCGCTAAGCTTGCCAATACTGATGCTCACTCGACTACGATGCTTTCCAATGTCGACATGAACATGATGCATAAGCTCGGTATCAATATCACCTGTGAGCCGACATACGAGACTAAGAAGCTTTATCATAAATGATCATTATGAAAACAAAGATCGATAGACTGATCACGGATCATGCATTCGTAATTGCTATAGTGCTCAGTTCATTATTGTTTTTGTTTTCGACCTTGTTACAACCGTCATATGAGACTTGCGATGATGCTGCTATGGAGTATCTGATATATGGAATCGGATATGGACATGGTACTTCGTTTATTGTGTATATTAATCGAATATTGGGATATTTGATCCTGGGTGTTTCCAAAGCAGTTCCGTTCGTTAATTCTTACTTTCTTATTCATATTCTGACGTGTTTCGTGTCAAATGTTATGCTTTTAAGCATTTTTCTCAAAAAGGATGGAATGCGAGGTGTTATCCCGACCGTTCTTGTGTTAGCGGCAGATCTTGAGTGTTTTTATTCGATCCAGTTTACTAAAACTGCTGCGATCGCATCAGTTGCAGGAATCCTGGGTGTACTTTACTACCTTAAGAACAGAAAAAAGCTTGCCGTAGTTGCCGGGGCGTTGCTGACGATCGTCGGAAGTATGTACCGTTTTCCGTCTTTCGAGCTTGTTGCATTACTTATGATGAGTATTGTTATCTTCGAGGGGATGGAATTATTTAAGAATCGAAAAGAGCAAGTAATAGAGTATTTGCTGGTCGGTCTGCTTATCGTAGGTTCGATATTGATGATCAACATGATCGGAAACAGGTTAGATAACAGCACCCCTGATCTTAAGCGGTATTCTGAGTTTAACAGCTTAAGATCCGAGGCCTTTGATTATGACCGTAATGTGGACGAAGCATATAAAAAGGCATTAAAGGGGGAAACAGAAGTTACCGGTTCGCAAGTCCTTATGTTTAATGGGTTTATGTACAATGACAAGGGCGTTTTTGATGCCGATAAAGTTGCTGCGATTGCTCAACTCGGGCATGTTGAAGGTCCAACTGTCTCAGAATCGATCAGAATATATTTGACGTTTTTTCTCCCCAATATCTTCAAGAGTGAACCGTTAATGATAGTACTGGCAGTTACTTATCTTGTCAGCATTATGTTTTCAAAAAATAGAGAGCGCCTGATAGTACTCCCGTTCTTATATTCTGCGGTGATGTGCTTTTTGATATGGAATGGAAGGTATTTCATCCACCGGGTAGATTGGAGCATTATGTTTACGGTTTTAGTATTGATCGTATACCTGTTTGATCCTATAGAAATAATCCTCAGGAAAGGGATGATAAAAACTGTATTTATGACATGTGCAAGTGTACTGTCTATAGCGGGGTGCGTTATCATCTGTTTTATTCCCATTAATGATCACTTTCGGAATGTCGGTTCTCAAGCTGTATGTTATGAGGCTACGGTTAGTTTCCTGAATGGTCATGAAGGATACAGATATATGATCCATCCGCATGCTGTGGCAAGAGATGACAGAAGAACAATTTTCTCTGTTCCGAATAATGATATTTTGTCTGATTCCTTTGAGATGGGAGACCAGGAGTGTTTTATACCTGAGTCAGAAGTGGGAGATTCCTGTCAGATAGAAGGGAATCCCTGGACTGCTTGTGTAGACAGTGATGACATAAGAGTCGTGATGCCTAATAATGATAGTGGTGAATACTGTATTAAGGTTATGGAATACTATATTGAGGAACAGTATGGACTGGAAGTCACACATTTTCTGGAAGACAGCAATGAATATGTATTGATATATGCCATAGTATCCGAGGATCCAGTCGACTGATCATAAGGCGTCGCGGAAGCGGCGCTTTTTCTTTTCGAATATTCAAAGTCAAAAAAAGTCAAAAAGTCGTTGACAAAGGATATATCATGGCGGATAATATTATTGTCAAAGAAAGTCAAAGTCAAAGACAAGATCCGTTTGGAAGGAGGAAGCGATAATGGCACGTTTGGTCGATGTCATAGAGATGATGATCAAAGAGATGCTCGATGAGAATGACGGCAGTGCGACGATCAGCAGGAGCATGCTGGCGGAGAAAGCGAATTGCGTTCCGTCCCAGATAACGTATGTACTTTCTACGAGATTCTCTCCGGGGAACGGATATATAGTTGAGAGCCGTAGAGGCGGCGGCGGTCAGATAACCATTACGAGAGTCCGCCACCTGAGTAAGAGAGATTATATCGGAAGTGTCCTGGATTCGGTCGGCGACGATCTTACTCAGCAGCAGGCCAAGACGCTTCTTCAGAATACGGTTGCCTGCGGAGCGATAAGTGCCAGAGAGGGCACAGCTGTGATGGCAGCGGTATCGGACAGAGCACTGGCCAAAGTTGATACGGATATAAGATCCGTAGTCAGGGCGGATGTATTTAAGAATGCGATGCTCGGACTGATGCTTGATTGATATGAGGAGGATATATTTATGAGATGCGAAAGATGCGGAGCGCCGATAGG
>CACZPC010000005.1 GCA_902782985.1 Oscillospiraceae bacterium | reverse complement strand
TGCTGCGATATCGGCATAGCCGTACTTCGTAAGGAGGATCTGTTCCTGACAGACGGCGAATGGGAAGAGATGGGCTTCCCCGATAACGAAAGGATACATAAGGACGGAACGATATATTACAGATGAAGACACTCTTTTTTGATATAGACGGAACGATCTGGGATCGACATAACGTGATACCGGAGAGCACGGTAAGAGCGATCAGGCAGGCATCGGCAAACGGACATAAGACATTTATCTGCAGCGGCAGATCCAGAGGATATATTACCTCCCCCGCACTTCTTGATATCGGATTTGACGGAATAGTATCGGCGTGCGGTACCATGATCGAATTTGAAGGACGTGAGATCTTCAGCAGGAGCATCCCCGTTGATATCGTGGAGCATACGATAACGACAGTCAGGAGCTTCGATTTCCGCCCGATACTTGAAGGCAGGGAATATATCTATATGGAGGAGAGCGAATTCGGGGAAGATCCTTACGGCAGGAAGCTTTTCGCTGAGCTTCAGGACAGAAGAAAACCTATCGACTCTTTATGGGGACAGTGGGATATCAATAAGCTTTCCTGCGCAACCGATGATCTTGATACAAGTGAATGTTTTAAGATCTTGTCTCCCTATTATGATTTTATCGTTCATAACTCCAGGATAGTCGAGATGGTCCCGCACGGATTCAGCAAGGGGACCGGACTTATCCATGCATGTGAACTCTTAGGCTCGGATCCTGCGGATTCCGTGGCATTCGGAGACAGTGTCAATGATCTTGATATGTTCCGTGCCGCAGGTATCTCGGTAGCGATGGGTAACGGATCACCCGAAGCTAAGGAGTGTGCGGATATCATTACTACGGACATGAAGGATGACGGTATCGAGAATGCTCTGATCCGTCTGGGGATCATCTGACGATATCAGCGACGGTGCCCAGATATTCCTTGAATTCAAAGGCAACGGAATTCCTATGCATATTCTTACGGGCAACGATCTTGATGTTTGTCGTAAGACGCGGGTAAAGAGGCATCAGCTTGAACAGATTCAGGTCCAGACATGAAGGATACTGATCCGGGATAAATGCACAACCGGTCCCGCGATACATCAGAAGGATCGCCGTAAAGAAGTTATTGGTGCGGTTTGCCGATCTGACGTTGACATCTCCGGTCCACTCCGATATCTCATTGTAGCAGGCAGGGATTATAAGAGAGAGCCCCTTGAGTTCGTCAGGTGTAAGATACGGTCTGGATGCCAGAGGATGAGAGACCGGTACTGCAAGCTTATAATCGACGTGAAAGTCGAAGATCTCAAAAGACTTATCGGTAAATTCGAATTCCGAACAGACCATGAAATCGAGTGCTTCATCGCGTAATCTGTGGATAAGCTCCTTTCTGCTGCCTGTATAAAATTCGGTATAGATCTCCGGTCTTGTTTCCTTAAAATTCTGGATAAGATCTATCAGCATCTGGGTATTCCTGTCATCGGTAGATCCGATCGATACAGTCTGCCCGTTTTGCAGGCTCAGAAGCCTGTTGAATATTGCGATCAGCGGCAGGCACATAGAGTAGACTATATGTCCTCCCTCGGTAAGTTCTATCCTGTTCCTTCCGGGTTTATAGAGCTCTATGTTTACAAGGCTTGACATCTTCTTGAGATTTCTGTCTACGGTAGACTTGTCAACGCCGAATTTCTTTGCTGCCAGATCGATATGTGATGATTTTGCGGCCAGCAAAAAGAACATGATCATCCTGTGATCCATAGTATCACCTCCTCTGTTATGTACGAGGTCTTCTTATCTCATAGGAAGCGGCACCGATCATCGCGACAGGTCGACCATTATATATGAACACGATCGAATCGGGCCTGTTCCTGTTTTCAGAAGTTGTGACGGTATCGAAGATCAGAACCCCGTCTGATTCCTCGGGATACTCGCACGTCATAACGGAAGAAGCAATAAAAGATAAACTGTCGGTCAAGTCACAACAGTCAAAATACGGATAGCAGACGAGAGTCAGACCGCTGTCCTTATCATCGTAACGGGATATGCGGGTGACGGTAACTTTGACTCTGTTATTCTTAAGAGCCCTGAGCTTTAATTCATAAAGACAGTAAGCATGACTTCCCACGAATTCGAATAACTGTGAAGGCGTATTATCCTTATAAGTCTTTCTAGCATGGGGGATGTCGAGCGAAAGAGATGACATCTTCTCGCGAAGCTTTTTCATGACGGATTCGTCTCCGAAGAACTTGGTCTCCTGCATCCTCAAGGTGAGGGCGAACTCGGCCTGAAGATAGAATCTGTAGGCTCTGAATTTCATGAGGTCCGAAGACAGCGGACTCATATCCTCGAGCTGGATGTTTCCCATGCGAAGAGCCACATCGGCGAACTCTCCCTCGAAGTCGCCCTGCTCGAAGCGGTATCTGTATTCGCCGTACAGCTTTTCGATCATGCCGGCAGCAAGAGGGAGGTTCTTATGAACGTATTGACCCTTGAGGAACATGTCCGCCAGCTTGTATTTGGATTCCGTTATGCCGAAAGCGGATGCAACGGAATAATAGTAAAATGCTTTCTCGTAGTCGGGCGTGCCCTCAGAGAGACGGCCGTAATAATAGATATAGCCTAATGTGTTGGCAGCATAGCCGAATCCGCCGTCTTTCCAGAGCTTTTCCATGCAGTCTGCCGCGGTCTGCCAGTTGCAGTCATAGATGCTCGAGCCGCCGTAACAGGCGTATCCCTTGATCCTTAAAGCATCAAAATCGCCTTTCTCCGCGAGCTCGTCGGTGAATGTCTTGAATGCACTCCTTATTACCGGATCCTGATCTCTGAGGATCATGTCGTTATCATATTCTCTGATGAAGTCACGCTTTAATGCGTCGATATACCTGCCGGGGAGGATCTGTTCGTTTTCTTCCGTTTCCCAGTGCCATTTGATCTGAAGGAGAAGCTGATCTATCTGAAGATAGTCGCAGAGGTCGATCTGCATGTCGCTCAGCGTGAAGTCTTCATACATGAGATAGATCTTTCTGATGATCCACATAAGAAAGTCATCGTCGCTTACCGGAAGGAATGTAAAACGCGACCCCTTGATATTAGCGGGAGTATCTCCGAAAAGATCCGACAGGCAGAGATATTCATAGAGATGAACTATCAGAGGTTCCCACCAGTTAAGGAAGAATGAGATAGCCGTGATATGAAGGTCACGGCACTTTTTGAGTACTTCCTCCATATCTTCCAGATCCATCCTGTAGTACTCGGTACATTCGATATCATCGGGTGATACGCGGCTGTAGGGAAGGACCGTAATATCATTCCAGTTCTTGCTCATGGAGGCATAATCTCGAAGCATCTCCTTGGATATGTAGATCTTCTTCCTGCCGTTCATAAGCGTTCTCCTTAAAGGGTTTTTATACTGAAATTTTATCGTGATTATTTGTAAATAACAAATAATATGTGTTAACAAATGTAGTACAATGTAGTAAATAAACTTTTACGGAGGTCGATATGGGACTTAATTTCAGAAAGAGTATTTCGATCTTTCCGGGGGTGAGGCTTAACCTCAGTAAATCCGGTGTAAGTGCCAGCTTCGGTAAGAAGGGTATCAGACAGAGCATCAGTACGAGCGGACGTGCGACTACCACTCTGGGCATTCCGGGCACGGGAGTCTATTATACGAAGCAGACCAATGTAAAGAAGCTTGCCGGAGGGTTTAAGGACAAGCTTACCGGCAAGGATAATAAGGGGTCCAAGGGTAAGGCCGATGCCGGGCAGACCGCCGCGGCAGCAACTAAGAAGGCGGGGCCCGATGAGGCTCAGATCGCAGCTAATAAGCAGCAGGTTGAGGAATATGAGGCTTATGTCATGAGCATTAAGTCCGTCCATAAGCAGAGTGACGGAATGATCGACTGGCAGGCTCTTAATAAGGGAGAGGTCCCTACCAATATCGTCAAGGGAAGTCAGGAATATAAGGACTGGATCGAGCTTAAGGAATTCTCGGATGAAGTCCTCAAGGGGGATATCGATACATATTTCTCGATCATAGACGAGATGAAGCCTTTCGACGATCTTCTGGAATTCGGAAGCAATTTCCAGGTCGGTACCGACAGGGCCGATCTTCTTGAGATCGAATTCGGCGTTAAGTCGGATGATGTTGTACCTAAGATCGAGATGTCATTGAAGGCCAATGGCGAGATCTCCGAGAAGGAGCTCAGCAAGACCGCATATTATGACCTTATGCAGGATTATGTCGCAAGCACCACGATCAGGATCGCCAGGGATGCATTCGCACTTCTTCCGGTGGATACGGTGATCGTTCATGCGGTGGATAATATCCTCAATACTGCTACCGGATATGAGGAGGAGCTTACTCTCCTGTCCGTCAAGTTCACAAGAGAAAAGCTTATGTCTCTTAATATATCCATGGTGGATCCTTCGGATGCATTATCTCAGTTTGATCATAATATGAAATTCAAGAAGACTCAGGGATTCGAGCCGGTGGACAGGATCCTTGCCTGATGGGGAGGTCCCCTTATGCATAAAGACGAGAAGGATTTTACTGATAAATACAGGGCAGTACACGGCGGTACCGAGGTGGATGCCATGCTTGAATATCGAAAGATGAAGCTTACTTCCACACCGTATAATCGCAGATCTCCGGATGATATCTTAAGGGATCAGCGCAGAAATCCGTTAGACTGATCCGGAGGGCGGCCGATATGGCCGTCTTTTTTATGCTCGATCTTCCGGGAAGTTTCAGGCCGGGCGAGGTATATTAATATCTCCTTGTTGAGCGTAACGATAAAAATATATTGAAAAACAGTAAAATTATATTGCATTTCGAGCATCAAGGTGATACCATGGCATCGGAATTGGAGGCCCACTGATGTCTGAGGTATACACTTTTCTTTTTGTCATTATCGCGTT
>CACZPC010000004.1 GCA_902782985.1 Oscillospiraceae bacterium | reverse complement strand
ATCTTCTTCATTTGATCACACGAACAGTACATTGATATACGGATCTGTTGCAGGTTCGCTCATTGCCTGTATAGTCTCGGGAGCGTCAGAAGCCTCAGGCCAGATGCCTTCTTCGATAAGGCGTGTCACCATATATTCGGAAGTGGCGGGATCTGCCAGGTCAAGCCACTGATCGTCGTAGTAGATGAAGGAATTACCCGGCTCGCAGGATGTTATATATTCCATCTGCGTATTGTATGCGCTGTTTGATGCTCCTTCGAGAGGCGCGAAATTACTGTTGTGATACGTAACTACAACTGCGAACTCCCCGTCTACTTCTACGGGAGTATCGAACTCGACTACATAGTATCCGCCCATATCAAAAGCAGCATCCTGACTGTATAGAACTTCCGAGAGATCAGCGGTACGTACTTCAACAGTAACCGATACCTCCTCTGAACTGATACTCATGTGACCGTCTTCGTTCTGATACCAGCCGAGGTATGTTCCGACGCCGCCTATGGAACCGGAGTGATCATATATACATCCGACGGTAGTATCTTCTCCTGCGATGAGCGATCCTTCAGCGCCTGACGCATATGAGATGACTTCGCTGTATCTGTTCGAAAGTGAGAACGTATCAACGAATCTTATATTGCTTTCATAAGATAACCAGAAATATCCGGAGTTTCCCCATGATTCACCGAAACTATTCTGGACGAGCCATGCTCCGTCGGAAGATACCTGACCGTCAAAGCAGTCGGCGGGAAAGTGATCATCGTATCCGATAATGTTTACGACATGATTTATGCTCGTGCCGTTATCGTATACCGTATAGTATCCGTTGTGCCATCCGTTGACTTTAGGGGTGCTGATCTGCATGATCGCAGTTACTCCGCCGTATGTTCTTACGGCGTCTTGTATCATCTCCAGTGAGATCTCTTCATTCGGCATTCCGTAATATGTCGGTGCAGCTATGAGAGTATATCCGTCATATCCGTCGGCCATAGCCCATTCGATGTCGACGGGCCCCGAGTAAGCAGTCTCGTAGTAGTTCTCACTTGTGAGCCTTAAGCCTTCTGTCTTATCAATACCGCAGCTGTCGATTATGACGTCTGCGGGATCCACGTCGAAGTCAACTCCTGATGTATAGAGGATATTTCGCTGTATGGCAGATGCACTCGCATAAGCACCGCAGGCTCCCGGAGGACCCTGATCTCTGACGGGTACGGTATATCCTTCATCGAGCATGGAAAAATATCCGTCTTCTCCGTGACTGTAGAAGATTCCGGAAAGATCTGCCTGAGACGGGTCGGCCTGCTTTTTACATGATGCGACTCCGGTCAGGAATGATAAAAGAAGTACTGAAGCAAATAATCTTTTCATATCTGTCCCTCACTGTTCTTTTCAAATTATCATATACTTTCACGGGCAACAAAACTTGTCCGTCTCTTTAAGGATCTGTCCAACTTATATTATAATATGCCCATGGAATGGCTCACGACGATAAAGGACGCTTTGAAGTATATAGAGGATCACCTTCTTGAAGTGGAGGGAGCAGACGAACTCGCTTCTCATCTGGCGATCTCTTCTTCGTATCTGCAGCAGGGCTTCCAGATAATGACAGAGCATACTATCTCGGAATATATCCGTAACAGAAGGCTCTATCAGGCTGCACGCGACCTTATGACTTCCGATACAAAGATAACGGATATTGCCCTGAAGTACGGCTACGACAATTCGGCGAGTTTCTCCAAGGCTTTTACGAGATTTCACGAAGCATCTCCTTCTGAGATCAGAAAGGGCACAAAGCGCCCGACAGCATTTCTGCCCATACAGATATCCATCACCATAAGAGGCGGTCATAGCCTTGACGTGGAGATAGTCGATAAGGAAGCATTCTGCGCTGTGGGCTTTATGGGAGAATATACTCCCGAGAACAGCACCGATATCTCTAAGAGATGGCGTAAGATAAATAAGCTTCTGGATGAACTTAAGCTGAGATCCCCCGAGACCCCTCTCGAAAGTGCGCTTCTTGAACATAACATCGGCTCCTGCGGAGTAACGGAGTATCCTGCGGACAGAGGACCTTTCCGTTACCTGTTCGGAGGTATATACAGAGGCGGGGAAGTACCGCCTGAGATGGAAGTCTATAAGATAAATAAAGGCACCTGGGCAGTATTCAACTGTGTAGGTAAGCTTCCTGACGCCATGGAGGAGCTTAGTGACCTTATCTGGAATCATTGGGTGCCGGATAATACCGAATATGAGGTGGACGGTCAGTGCGAATTTGAATTGTACTATCGGGGTGATTACTACAACGACCCCGAGTATCTTTGCACTAAGTGGATACCCGTGAAGAGAATAAAGTAAGTTAAGTGCTTCATATATGAAGTGTTATTCGCGATTTTGAGCAAAAATATATGCCCCGAAAACATAAGCTTTCGAGGCATTATATGCTTGATGTGTTATGGCTCGGATCAGCCTCTGCCCTTGACGACGATGATCCCGCCCCAGGCAAGTCCGCCGAGGAGGCAAAGAACGCCGACTACGATGAGTATGGGGCTGTCATTCTGGATAGGTACGATATAGTATTCGTACATTGAATCTTCCTTTACAGAAGAATCTACGACGTCGATCTTATCAAGATAACTGTCGAAGTATCCGAACTTTTCCTTGCTGAGCTTAGCTACCTTACCTTCAATGTGAACGGGAGTAGTATTAAGTTCGATCTCATCGGAGCTCCACCATTCAAGGCTCTCGTCTACGAGAGAATCGAGTGAGGAAAACATATCGCTTTTGGCACTGATACCGATGAAGTTATCGAAAGTAAAATACTCTCCGTCATCACGGATATGAGGCATAGCATATACTCTGTCAGTTTCATTACCGTCCTTCTCGGTAGAAACGAAGTAGTCCATAAGGAAGTTGACGTCCATCTCGACATGATCACCGACTTCGAGATCATTCCAGTTTACGGAAGGATCGTTAAGATCGATGGGATCCATCTTGGCAGTCTTCATATCCTTTGCACTAAAAATGATTACAGCAATTCCCGCAACGATAAGAAGCAGGCTGTACATAAGCTGACGAAATTTACCCATAGTTTTCTCCTTAATCATTCGTGTCTTATTGTGTGTGCCTTGCGAAAGCACAACATTCAGGATTATAACACAATGACTATCGCGTATTCGCTTAAATTTCACTAATTGTATGACACCATCTTTATATGTTTTGTATATAATCAGGATTATGGAAATAATCAATCTGATGGAGAATACTCCCGGAGATCCCGTATGTACTCCGGAACACGGGTTATCTTTCTATATAAAGACCGAAGGACACGAACTGCTGATGGATCTCGGACCGTCTGAGCAGACACTTGTCAATGCCCGCGCTCTGGGAATCGATCTGACGACTGTCGATACGGTCATTCTAAGTCACGGCCATTACGATCATTCCGGCGGTATCCTGCCTTTCGTAAAGACGGTTCCCGATGCAAGGATATATATGCAGGTTACGGCTGCCTCCGGGTATTATTCTTTTGACGGTCCGGATAAGGGCTACAGATTCATAGGTATAGATCCGCTTATCCCGATGCTTCCCGAGGTATATCCTCTTAATGGCGACTGCATTATTGATGAGGAGCTGGAAGTGATCACCGCTCGAAAGAGACGATACGCGATCCCCGCGACAAATGACCGGCTTGTAAGGCGTGAAGGTGATTCATATATCAGAGATGATTTTTCTCATGAACAGAGTCTTATCATAAGAGAGAACGGTAGGACTGTTCTTATGTGCGGATGTGCTCATAACGGTATCCTCAATATCCTGGACAGCTATAACGACAAGTACGGAGGCGATCCCGATGCGGTTATCGGAGGTTTTCATCTGATGCGAAAGAGCGGTGAGACTTCGGAAGATCTTAAGGCGGCAGAGGATATTGCCCATGTACTGGTCAGGAAAGATACGAGGTTTTTCACCTGCCATTGTACCGGTATTCCGGCATATGAAGTCATGAAGGATATCATGGGTGAGAAGATAGATTATATTCACTGCGGCGGTAAGATCTCTTTCTGAAATATAAAGTGGTATACTTTAAGCCATGGATTACAGTGTATTGATCATTGATGATGAGAAAGAACTTGCGGATTCCACCGCCGAGTATTTTGATATGTTCGATCTTAAGACCTGCTGTGCCTATACTGCGCAGGAGGCTCTGGATTTCTTTAAAGAAAATGTTGCTAAGATTATCCTTCTTGATATCAATCTCGGGGATTCATCCGGATTTTCTCTGTGTAAAACATTACGTGAGACTATAGATGTTCCGATACTTTTCATAAGTGCCAGATCAAGTGACGATGATATGGTAGTGGCATTAAATATCGGAGGCGATGACTATATTACCAAGCCCTATTCGTTAAATGTGCTTTTTGCTAAGGTCAAAGCCGTACTTAAAAGATATGAAAAGTCCGTTTCTTCAGGGTCCGAGTTACTTACCTTCGGCGATATCGGTATCGATCTTGATGCGGGTACCGTGTCGTGCAGGGGAGAGGAAGTCGAGCTTACGGCCATGGAATTCAGGCTCTTGTCCTATCTTGTGGAGAACAGGAATAAGGTCGTAAGTAAGCAGGATATCTTCGATAAGGTCTGGGATGACAGCTTTGTATCTGACGGTACCCTTAATGTTCATATCAGGCACTTGAGGGAAAAGCTCGAAGAGGATCCGAATGATCCGGAGTACATAAAGACCGCCAGAGGCCGAGGATATATATTTAAGGCGGATATATCATGAGGAGACGATTCGCGCTTGTTGCGATCCTTATGGTCGTCCTTTTGATATTGCCGGTTGCATTCTTAAGGACCCGTGAGGCTGATCACGTTTTCCGGCTGGATGCGGTAGAAGTAAACAGACTGATACATGAATCGGCGGATAACTGGGACAAACTGTGCGAAGAAGGACGGGATTCCGCAGTCAAGACAGTGAATATGTATGATTTCGAATATGAGATCATGGATAATGACGGTAATGTCCTGCTTTATACCGGGAATGACATGCCGTCGGATCTCGGACGGGCAACTACCCTGAGGTATACGATAAGAGATATCACAAGAGACGGAGTAGTTGTCGGTAAGCTTCTGATAGCAAATGATTATGAGACGATAAGTGATAAGGCATATGTAAGCTATCGAGTCAGATATCTTACCTGTGTTCTGGTCGAAGCCGTGATAATAGTCGTTTTTCTCTGTTGGATCTATCTTAATATCGTACGTCCATTTGACCGTATGAGGGATTTTGCCGCCGATGTGGCTTCGGGTAATCTTGACAGACCACTGACTATGGACAGAGGGAATATCTTCGGAGCCTTTACCGAGAGCTTTGATATCATGAGAAGTGAACTTGCCGAAGCGAGGCAAAAAGAATATGAAGCTCAGCGAAGCAAGGTGGAGCTGGTAGCTCAGCTGTCTCACGATATCAAGACTCCTGTAGCGTCGATCAGGGCGATGGGCGAGTTGTTGGGTGCCAGGAGTACGGATGAGAAGCAGAAGGATAAACTTGATTCCATAGTACGTAAGGCGGAACAGATCGATGTGCTCGTGTCGGATCTTTTCGCTACTACGCTTACGGATCTTGATCAGCTTGAAGTCGATCCCTCCGAACAGGAGAGCATGGTCATCGGAAAGATCATAAGGGAAGCCGATCATAATGATTATGTATCGGGGGATAATATCGATGAATGTCTTATCATCTGTGATCCCGTAAGGACTACCCAGGTCATCAATAACATAATCCATAATTCTTACAAATATGCCGATACCGCGATCTATGTTGATTCGCATATCGAAGACGATTGCCTCATCGTAAGTTTCACCGACAGAGGCGGCGGTGTATCAGAAGATGATCTTCCCATAATAACCAAGAAGTTCAGAAGAGGGTCGAATGCCAAAGATAAGCAGGGGGCAGGGCTCGGACTCGCTATTGCCATGGAGCTTATGGAGAAGATGGGCGGAAGTCTTGAGTGCTCTAATGCTGACGGAGGATTCCGTGTGACATTGATGTTTAAGCTGGCGGATTCGTGATCTGATATTTTAAGGTTGATTTAAGGTAAGTGGCTTAAGATGTTTTCATAACGACAAAGGAGACCATTACCATGAAAAGATTACTGATACCCATAGCATTATTCGCGATACTTACCGCAGCATGCACCTCCGGTCAGAGCCAAGGATCTGAAGTTTCTTCCGAAACATCGATAACGGAACAAAGCAGTGCTGTCGAATCATCCGAAGATGCTGCATGTATTGATGAAGTCTACTGTAATATCGATCTTACAGACGATGTATCAGTCTACTATATT
>CACZPC010000003.1 GCA_902782985.1 Oscillospiraceae bacterium | reverse complement strand
TCCGGAGACTCGCCGTAGCTTCGTCCGACATAAAATATACCATCTTCGGATACAGAATCAATAGTAACAAATGTCTCCGTACCGATCCTTTTGCTGTTTGAAGCTAATGATATAGCCTGCTGAACCTCATATACTTCAGCACATCTGGCCTTCTTAGTCTCCTCATCCACATCATCAGGCATATCATATGCAGCTGTTCCCTCTTCAGGAGAGAATTCAAAACAGCCAAGTCTGTCAAACTTCCACTTCTTGATATTTTCAATCAGATTATCAAATGCTTCCTGAGTCTCTCCCGGGAATCCGACCATAACCGTTGTCCTGATTATTACATCAGGGATCCGTTCTCTAAGCTTTTGCAATCTTTCGGTGATGAGTTCGACAGTATCATGTCTCAGCATTGCCTTTAATATGTCATTATCTCCGTGCTGTATCGGTATATCAAGATACTTGGCTATCTTGGGATTAGTTGCCATCTCATCGATAAGCTCATCGGTTATACCGTCCATATAACCGTACATGATCCTTATGATCTCTATACCTTCGATCTGAGACAATTTCCTCAAAAGTTCAGGCAACACCTGCTTCTTATAAAGGTCAATACCATAATTAGTCGTATCCTGAGCCGCAAGGATTATCTCCTTAAATCCTCTGTCGGCAAGATCTCTTGCTTCTTTAAGGATATCCTCCATGGGACGTGACTTATAACTTCCTCTTATCAGAGGGATAGCACAGAATGAGCAGCGGTGAACACAACCTTCACCGATCTTAAGCCAGGCATAACTCGTAGTAGATATCTCTCTGTGATCAAGAAGTTGCTCCATACCGCCGGGGGCAGAAACATATACTCTCTCAGGCTGAATACTCTCATAAAGAGAATCTATAGCAGCACAGATATCCTTATAGTGAGATGTACCCATTACGATATCGACCTCAGGAAGTTCTTCCAGGATCTCAGATGAATAACGCTGAGATAGACACCCGGTAACGATAATGTGCTTAAGCTTACCGTGCTTTTCACCTGACTCCTTATAATCAGCGGAATTAAGTATAGTCATTATCGTTTCGGTCTTTGCCGATTCGATAAAGCCGCAGGAATTGATGACAGCAACTTCTGCCTCCTCGATATCCTCGACTACATTATAGCCGTGATCCTTGATCATCTTGACCATACACTCGGCATCGACAAGATTCTTGGAGCACCCCAGTGCGATCATTGTTACATTGATTTCTTTTTTATCCATAGCACTTATATTATCATATTTTTCCAAATGAAAAGACCGTCGGGCAAAGACGGTCTCTTCAATATCCATAACATATGAAAGATAAATAATACCACGCGGGTTAAGTGGGTATATCATTTATCAGTTCTCTGATTACAGACGAAGTTACATCGGGAGAATAACCTCTCCGCGAAGCCAAAGAGATTATATCACTTAAATCGTTTTCCAAAAGTAAAGAAACCGTTAATTCCGGATAATTTGCTTCGATCATTTCTCTGCAAGTAATGCGATCATCCTTACATTCTTCAATAAGTATCGGTATAGCTTCGTATGAAACTCCCGCAGCTTTAAGCCGCTGGGAGATCATACTCTTGCTTTCCTGCTTCCTGCCTACTCTGGAAACAAGAACCTTACGACCTGCTCTGACATCATCGATATATTCACGATCGACCAGCTGTTCAACTGCTTTACGTGCCGTATCGGGATCGAATCCCTTCCTGATAAGATACTCTCGCACCTTCCCGGAAGAATATATGGCGATACCGATATGTCTTATACCGACTGATACTGCTTCAGAGATATTATAAGGATCCATTACATATCGATTCCGAGAATATCGTCGTCATTCTCATCAAAATCAACATCAGCATCTGCTACATCAGCAGAAATATCCTCGTCATTGTCTGCCGGCTTATAAGAATCTCTTACAAGCTGCTCGATCTCATCACGAATATCGGGATTATCGATAAGATACTGTCTTGCATTATCCTTACCCTGACCGATCTTCTGGCCCTTATAAGCAAACCAGGATCCGCTCTTCTCAATGATATTATTCTCAACAGCAAGATCAATGATACAGCTCTCTTTGGAAACGCCCTGACCATACATGATGTCAAATTCAGCTTCCTTAAACGGAGGGGCAACTTTATTCTTAACAACCTTAACTCTTACATGGTTACCGATAACCTCAGTACCGTTACGAAGTGTCTCAGTCTTTCTGACATCCAGTCTGACGGATGAATAGAATTTCAAGGCTCTACCACCGGTAGTCGTCTCAGGATTACCGAACATAACACCTACCTTCTCACGAAGCTGATTGATAAAGATACAAACAGTACCGGACTTTGCAATGATACCTGTAAGCTTACGAAGTGCCTGGCTCATAAGTCTTGCCTGAAGACCTACATGAGAATCGCCCATCTCACCCTCGATCTCTGCTCTGGGTACGAGAGCAGCAACAGAGTCGATTACGATAACATCAATACCGCCGCTTCGAACAAGAGTCTCAGTGATCTCAAGAGCCTGCTCACCTGTGTCAGGCTGAGCAAGAAGAAGATCGTCGACATCGACACCTATCTTAGCAGCATATACAGCATCAAGAGCATGCTCGGCATCGATGAAAGCACAAGTACCGCCCATCTTCTGAGCTTCGGCTACACAGTGAAGAGCAACTGTAGTTTTACCGGAAGATTCAGGGCCGTAGATCTCAATGATCCTTCCGCGGGGAAGTCCGCCAACTCCGAGAGCTATATCAAGAGTAAGAGCACCCGTGGGAATAGTCTCAATATCGACAACTTCCTGGTCTCCCATCCTCATTACGGATCCCTTACCAAACTGCTTTTCTATCTGCGCCATGGCAGCCTCAAGTGCCTTCTTACGCTCGTCCTGATCAGCAATGGGAACCTGCTGAACACTACCCTTTGATGAATTTTTCTTAGCCATTAAGTGGTCCTCCAAAATACAATGAACATTTGTTCTAACTTTTATGAATCAATTGTATTAATAAGCTATCCCAATGTCAATGGATTTGCAAGAAAAATCGAACGAAATTTTAGAGAATGGGACTTAAGGGATATTAATGGGACTTGCGGAGAAGTTTTGACCTGAATCTAACGATCCAATCCGTTGCCTCGGGCATCTTCAGAACGAGTGCACAGCCGAAGTATATAAACACGCAGCATATACCTTTTCCTGCCAGTATAGCCAGCTGGAGCATCTTGCTGCCCTGCGCAGGGAGCACTCTGTCAAATACGAAGAGTACCACACACATCATCGCTACACTGATACCGGCCTTGCATGCAAACGGAAGTATCTTTAAGGATGTCGTATCCTTCCTCCTGTAATATATGATGCAAAGAGTCAGGAGCTGGAAAAGACTTGTAAGCGAATATGCAAAAGTCAATGAGATAAGTCCGTATCCCCTCGAGATAAATAATGTACAGAATAAAGGATTAGTAACAAGTCCTATGCAACCTGCGATAAGAGGTATCCTGGTCTTCCCCATTCCGTAAAACGCCTGATTCATAATGAAGATGACAGTATGAGTGATGATAGCTGCAGAATATCCGATCAGGAAAGTACCGGCCTTCTGAGCATTGGCATCCGTATACGCAGACGTCCACTGGAATACGGCCTTGATGACATCGACATTCATCAGGATCATAAATCCGGCTGAAGGTATAGTAAGGAAAAGAGCACTCTTAAGTCTTGAGGACAGGAGCGAAGAACACTCACTGTATTTCTTCTCGCCATATAAAGACGCTATTGACGGAAGCATAACACTTCCTATGGCAACAGCAAAAATACCATAAGGCAGCTGCCAGACAGTGGAAGCATTTCGAAGAAGGAATGTAACATGGTCAGGGATCTGCTCGGCAAAAAAATTCAATATAGCCATATTGATCCTGACGACCGATGCAGAAAGCAGTATAGGAAGTGCCTTACGTACAAGAGCGTGAAATTCCTTATCCTTAGGATCAAAAGTAAACCTGAAATTTCTCAGGATATCATGTCCGCACAGAAGCTGGAAAAGGAAATATATACAAGCGGCGACCATGATACCTGCCGTTGTCATCATAAGCTTATGCTCGGAATTGTCCGCAAATAACAAGATAGATGCAAGAACGCAGATATTATAGACCGTAGGACCGAAAGCGGTAGAACCAAATCTCTTATAACTGTTAAGGATACCGATACTGAGCGCGGCAAGCATCATAAAGAATATCTGCGGAAAGAGCCACTTGGAAGCCATAGCCGCAAGATGAGCTACTTCAGTTCCCTTTTCCTCGGATTTGAATATCATATACATGGGTTCAGAAAATACAACACCCAGTACACATACGCAGATAACTATTACAGAGAACACGGAAATAAATATATTGACGGCTCTCCACCCCTTCTCCGACTCGCCCCGGGCAATGGAAGAAGCAAGTGTCGGCGTAATCGCAGACTGGATCGCACCGCCGATAAGAAGATCAAATACGATATCGGGTATCATAAATGCCAGAGTGAAAGCATCTCTGTACATATCATCAAAACGCGCCGATACGAATATATCTCTTAAAAATCCCGAACACTTGGAAAAGATAAGTCCGACCATCATAAGAGCAGTTGCTAATGTCATGCTCATGCTTTTCTTGGACTTTGTATTCGAAATATTACTCATTTTATTCCTCTGTATCTATATTTATATAACGCATAATAAGCGGCAGCGGTGATCCACTCCGCTTTTTGCTATTCGTAATTCTCACGAAGATAGGAAATGACCGTATCATAAACGAATTCCACGGCCTGAAGCCTGACTTCATCTCGCTTCCCGGGGAAGAATTGACAAAATGCTTCCGTACCGTCTTCAGTCGCAAATCCGAACCAAACGGTGCCATTTTCCGAATCCTGATCGATAATGTCAATAGTATCGGAATAATCTCCGGCATAACCCGTAGCGGAAAACGCAATATCTGCACCCGTAAGTTTTCTGACTCCTTCAGCCATTTCTTTCGCGCACTCACCGGATACTTCGGTATAAGCATCGATCGTCTCTTCCCTAACTCCGAGGACATTTATCTTAATATCATTAGTATAAGAAACTACACCGCCGAGTAAGACATCAGAAGCGCCGCATACATCAACGAGCCTGGAGGATATAAGACCTCCGGTAAGACTCTCGGCAAAAGCGATCTTAACTCCGCAAGAATTAAGCTCGTCAACAAGATCAAAAGCCTTGTAGTACAGATCATCAAAAACCATCACTGATCTCCCTTAGACTGCATTTCGAGCCAATCGGTCTTGGTAACGAGTACCTTACGAGGTTTACTTCCTTCGAAAGGACCGATTATATGTCTTTGCTCCAAAACATCTATAAGGCGTGCTGCTCGAGGATAACCGACCCCGAGACGTCTCTGCAGGATAGATACCGATGCATTACCGGCCTCGATAACGATATTTACGGCCTGATCAAGAAGATCATCTTCATCCGACCCGCCGGCATCAGAAGACCCGGATGAACCGCCGGAAGCTGCGGGTGTCTCTACCGCCTTTATGATATCTTCATCATATAAGGTACCGTAATTTTCCTTAAGGAATTTGACGATATCTTCTACTTCCTTATCAGATACGAAAGCACCCTGTCCGCGAACGGGCTTGGGAGCCGATAAAGGAGCGTAGAGCATATCGCCTTTACCAAGAAGCTTCTCGGCACCAACAGAATCAAGTATCGTTCTACTGTCAACACCGGAAGATACTGCGAAAGCTATTCTCGAAGGCACATTGGACTTGATAACGCCTGTAATAACATCTACCGAAGGACGCTGGGTAGCGATAAGGAGATGAAGACCTGCAGCACGTGCCATGGCGGCAAGTCTCGCGATCTGATCCTCGACTTCCTTGGCAGCTACAGTCATAAGATCAGCAAGCTCATCTATGACAATAAGGATCAAAGGCAAAGGCTTCTCACCGTTATATTTAAGATATTCATTATATCCGGCCAGATCTCTGCAGCCTGACTCCGAGAAACACTTATATCTTCTCTCCATTTCTATAACGGCCCACTTCAGGGCATTGGAAGCCTTTCGGGGATCCGTAACAACGGGCATCAGAAGATGCGGTATACCGTTATAAACAGAAAGTTCGACGACCTTGGGATCGACAAGGATCATCCTGACATCGTCGGGAGAAGCTTTACAGAGAATACTTGTAAGGATCGTATTAATACAGACGGATTTACCCGAACCGGTAGAACCGGCTATCAGAAGATGTGGCATCTTGGCGATATTACACATTATCGGCTTACCGGGGATATCCTTACCGAGAGGCACCTCAAGTCCGGGGCCCTGCTTAAACTCGGAAGTCTCAAGAAGCCCTCTGAGCTGGACAGCCGAAGTCTTCTTATTGGGGATCTCGATACCGATGGCACTCTTACCCGGAATAGGAGCTTCTATTCTTACAGACACTGCAGCCATGGCCAAAGCAATATCATCCTGAAGAGACAATACTCTGCTGACCTTAACACCTCTGTCTATAGTAAGTTCGAATCTCGTGATAGCAGGACCGTGAGTTATATTGATAACCTTTGCATTAATACCGAAGCTCTGAAGAGCATCCTCCAGTTCGGCCGCTTTAGCCTGAAGCTCCGCATTGTTATTAGCATTCTTAGAAGCCTGATCCTTGGCAAGAAGACTGATCGGAGCCGGACGATAAGGACCCTTTCTCCTGCTCTTTACCCTGCCGCTGTTGATATCAAGCGACGGCTCCTTTGTGGCAGTCTCGATTATCCTGCCCTCAGTCCTGCTGAAACCTTCATTCTCACTTTCCTGATTGATCGGAATAGCGGAGCTCGAAGGATCCGCATTTGATGCAGGCGAAGGCGTTGCACCAGACGCTGCGGAAGATACGGGCATCTCAGGAGCGACTGCTCCCCCGATAGGCATATGTGGCGTTCTGACACCTCTGTTACTCGTATAATCATAGGGATCCTCATCATCAGTGATCTCTTCCGGGAAATCATTAGGATCATCATAATACTGATCATTATATCGCTCTTCATTATCATCAGGATACTGGTCCTGATACTGTCTCTCATCGGATGCTTCCTGATAACGAGCCATATGCTCGGGATCACCGGGATAGACACCGTCCTGAAGATCATAGAAATCCTGTTGAGTATTCTCATTACGAAGAAATTCCGGTTCCTGAGGTTGCTTTCTCGGTTGCCTTACGGGAGCTGCCTTGGGCTTAGTCGTATAGTCAAACTCAGCAGTGGGAGCTTCTTCTGCACCTTGAGTCGAGACTTTATTATATCCGTAGGCAAGTGAATTGGGATCTCCCTGAGTATCTGCACCGAATTCTCTTGCAGACACATCCATAAATCCGGTCTTACTGTCGACCGGAATGCGCTTGCCGAAAGGATCTCTCATATTAGCATCATTAACTTCCTGAGGAAGATATTGAGCATTTCGCTCAAATAACGGATAACCGGATATCTCAGTCGTAGAATTAACAAACTGAGACCTGCTGCCTGAGATCTCCTGATGCTGAACAAAAGGATTCTGACTATATCCCGCCTGTGCTGTCGGATTCATGCTCCTGTTCTGAGGAGCTCTGCCGCTGTCGGAATACGGATATCGGGGTGCACTGTATCTTTCCTTTACATTGTTATATGCCCTTGAAGTAGCATTACCGATCGCCTTAGCGGTCTTCTTAGCAGTCTTCTTCAAAGAAACATGAAACATGAGGATTATCTGCGAGAGCAGGATAACGAACATGGCAAGAACGGAAACAGTCTTACCTGCAAGTTTATTAAGGGAAACGGCAATTCCTCCGCCGACAATTCCACCGGGCAGACACTTAGATGCAGGATCCTTGGCTATAAGAGAAGAATCCGGACCCGATCTCCACAGGAGAGCAAGTGCCTTGGTCGCTCTGAAGCTCTCACCGTTCTTAACTGCACAGAGCTCTCTGAAGTGATCGAAATCCATGGTAAAGAGAGCAAACAAAGCTGCTACACATATCATCAGAACGATAACGGATCTGATACGTATAGGAGCGACACCCTCTCTCTTCTCAAGGAAAAAATCAACGGCAGCATAAAAGAGAAAAACGGGGATCATGAAAGCAGCTGATCCGATAAGACCGAATCCGAGACCTCTTAACCATACTCCAAGAAAACCCGTTATGGATTCGGGAAGATAATAAATAAGAGTCAGCGCGATAGCACAGAAAAAGAGTGCTAATCCCGTAACTTCTCTTTTGCCTTCATTAGAACTCAAGTCCAAGTCTCCTAACTGTTTTATAGATACACAGCATTGTCTTACTGTCCTCGATCTCTCCGTCATCGGCCATCCTGACAAGCTCCTTAAGCGGGATCTTCTCACACTTCAGGAACTCACCGTCATCAGGCATTTCGCCTACAAAACGGAGACCTCTGGCTGCAAAAAGACCGATAACTTCAGAATCATATCCCGGCGAACAAACCATTCTGCCGAGATCTATCACTTCTTCAGCTTCAAAACCGGTCTCTTCATGAAGCTCCCTTATGGCACATACACGAGGATCTTCACCGATCTCGAGCTTTCCCGCGGGCACTTCAAGCAGGATCTTCTCGAAAGGACTTCTGAACTGCCTGACCATATAGCAATTAAGATCGTCATCTACCGGCAGGATACATGCGCCGCCATTATGCTTTACGATCTCACGCCCTGATGTACGACCGTCAGAGAGTCTTACTTTCTTAACTATTGTATCAAATACTCTCCCGTGAAAAACGGTCTCAGATGACAATGTGGTTTCAATCAGATCATCATAGGATCTATCTGTACTCATATTCCACCTGCCGCAGATGCGTATTTGGATGACTGCTCTACTGCGAGCTGATCGCATCTGTTATTGAATTCATTATCAGCATGTCCCTTGACCTTGTGAAATACAACTTCGTGAACGGAAGTAAGTTCGATCAATCTCTTCCAAAGATCGATATTGGCAACTTCAGCTTTAGCGGAATTACGCCAGTTATTACGTTGCCAACCGGCTATCCAGTTCTGATTAAAGGCATTAACGACATAGGCGCTGTCACTGTATAGATCGACATGACAAGGTCTGGTCAATGCTTCCAGAGCCCTGATGACAGCCATCTGCTCCATTCTGTTGTTGGTAGTAAG
>CACZPC010000002.1 GCA_902782985.1 Oscillospiraceae bacterium | reverse complement strand
GCTGACTGAAAACATAAAGGATCAGGTATCAGGTAAGACCGGAGTTCCCGTTACTCTGTCAACCTCCGATCCCAAAGCCAGGAGATGCGCAGAAGCACTTAACCGCGAACTTAAGAGCCTGAACGAAGAGAAAGTAAGGTTCGAGGGCGGCAATCAGACAGTTAAGAATGCGGTGACCGGCATCTCCCACGACCTTCGAACTCCTCTTACGGCCATCAAGTCATACCTTGAGATGATAGAAGACGAAAGCGACGAAGAGACTAAAAAGGAATATCTTGCAAGGATCAGGAACAGGACTGACGCTCTCACAGACCTTACGGAAGAACTTTTCAAATATACGACTTCTTCTGATAAAGGGATCGTCACCTCAGATATCGTCATCGAAGATACGGATATCAGAAGGGTCCTCGAAGAGTGCCTTATCTCTTTCTACGGATCATTCACCAAGAAGGGCATCGAGCCGAAGATATCAATGCCCGAAGCCCCTGTCCTTGCAAAGTGCAGCAGGAAGGATGCGAACAGGATATTCGAGAACATGATCGGCAACGCCCTTAAGTATTCAGAAGGGAACCTTACGATATTACTGACTTCTGACGCTACGGTGACCTTCGAGAATCCCGCTCCTTCCCTTACTCCCCTTACCGTCTCCAAGCTTTTCGACAAGTACTATACGGTCAACGATGCCGAAGGGTCGACAGGGCTCGGATTCTCAATAGCAAAAGAGCTTATAGAGAGAAACGGCGGAAGCATAGATGCCACGCTTACAGGCTCCGATCTTAAGATCGAATTAAAATTTCACCGATAAACGGCAACATCTTCATTTATCTGTTACAATAGTGGGTGAATGAAACAGGCGAGGTTGCTTCTATGAGACTTGTTGGGTTTGTGAGTTTTCTACAAGAACCGCTAAATGAATTTTTTGCCAAGGTGCGTCCGGAATCCGGAAGGGCCTTTGACCCTGAGGGCGAACAGGAGTACCTCACTGATGTCGCAGGTAACTTCAGACACTTCTGGGTCATGATGGATGATGATCAGGAGATAATAGGCTCCATTGCGATAAGAGATCTTAAGTTCGATGAGAAATATAAGGATGTACTTCACAGGAACTGCGGAGAGATCAAATGCTTTTATCTTCTCAAGGAATATCACGGTCAGGGATATGGCAAGGAACTTATGAGATTCGCCATCGACCAGGGAAGATCTTTCGGCTATAACTGGCTCTACTTAGACAGCGTCGCCAGCAAGAGCGAAGCGGCTATAGCCATTTACAAGCAGTTCGGCTTCGAGGAGATCTCGCGTTATAACGACAACGAGAGTGCAGATGTCTTCATGAGGTTAAAGCTTTAACACCGCAATACCTGTAAGCTCAGTAAATACTGATATAGATACGATAAAAGCATCCCCCGCGAAATGAATATCGCAGGGGATGTTCTTCTGATCTCTATAATATCGTATTACTCCAAGTGCCCCTTGGCCTTGATGACGTCGATCACCTGATCAACATACTTCTCGCACTGTTCTTCGGAACCTGCTTCCACCATGACTCTGATGACCGGCTCGGTACCGCTCTCACGCACGAGGATCCTGCCCTGATCGCCAAGCTCGTCGGCTACAGCCTTCACTGCCTTCTGAACATCGGGATCATTCTGAGCCTCGGGCTTGCTCTTGACTCTTACATTCTTGAGCACCTGAGGATATACGGTAAAAGGTGCCGTAAGCTCACTCATCGGCTTCTTCTTGGCAAGCATTACCTCCATCATCTTCAAAGATGTGAGGATACCGTCACCCGTCGTCGCGTATTTGGAGAAGATGATATGTCCGGACTGCTCTCCGCCGATACGGTTGCCAGTCTGAACCATATTCTCATATACATACTTATCTCCGACGGCAGTCTTGTCATACTCGATGCCGATAGCGTCGAATGCCTTGTAAAGGCCGAAGTTGGACATTACGGTAGTTACGACCTTGTTATTAAGGAGCTTTCCTCTCTCCTTCATATAGGCGCCGTAAACATAAAGGATATGATCTCCCGTTACCACATTGCCCTTCTCGTCTACGCACAGACATCTGTCTGCATCTCCGTCATAGGCAAATCCGATATCAAGGCCGTTATCAACTACGAATTTCTGAAGGTGCTCGATATGAGTACTTCCGCAATCCGTATTGATGTTATATCCGTCAGGCGAATCATTGATCACATATGTCTTGGCACCGAGAGCATCGAATACACCGCGAGCGATCGCCCAGGAAGCACCGTTGGCGCAGTCAAGACCGACCTTCATACCCTTAAAGCTGTACTTGGACATGGAGATAAGATAGCCGATATACCTGTTTCGCCCGGCTACATAGTCTACGGTCCTTCCAATATCATCTCTCTGAGCTACGGGAATATCGATCTTACCGTCGATATAATCCTCTACCATGAGGATCGTCTCCTCGTCCATCTTCTCACCATTGCCGTTAAGGAGCTTTATACCATTATCATAATAAGGATTGTGAGAAGCCGAGATCATGATACCGCAGTCGAAGTCATCGACCCTGGCGATATAAGATACCGACGGAGTGGTAGTAACGTGCATGATATACGCATCTGCACCGGAAGCCATAAGGCCCGTACAGAGAGCATATTCAAACATATAGCTTGATCTTCTGGTATCCTTACCGATTACCACCTTGGCCTTCTTCCCCTGCTTGGCACCGTAATACCAGCCGAGGAAACGACCTATCTTGATCGCATGATCATAATTTAAGTTCTTGTTGGCTTCGCCTCTGAAGCCGTCCGTACCAAAATACTTACCCATTCGATAATCCTGCTTTCTTATCAGTCGTGCTTAGGCACGATATCGCCGTTGTTCTTATAGATGCTGTCTGCGGGAACTACTCCTCTTACACAGGAAGTAGGATAGATATTGCTGTGTCTGCCGATAACAGTACCGGGATTACATACACTGTTGCAGCCTACCTCTACATAGTCACCTAGCATGGCACCGAATTTCTTGATACCGGTCTCGATATCCTCATCCCCGTTATGGACAACGACAAGCTTCTTATCCGACTTGACATTAGAAGTTATGGAGCCGGCTCCCATATGAGAATAATACCCGAGGATACTGTCACCTACATAATTATAGTGAGGAGTCTGAACATGATCGAAAAGGATAACGTTCTTAAGCTCGACCGAATTACCGACTACGCAGTTGGCCCCTACGAGGGCAGAGCCTCTGATAAATGCACAGTGCCTTACCTCCGTCTCAGGACCGATGATGCACGGTGCTCCGAGATAAGCAGAGGGGAACACCTTAGCGGTCTTATGTACCCAGACATTCTCGGATACTTCTTCGTAATCCTCTCCGAGCTTCGGCCCAAGCGACAGGATTAATTCCTTTATTCCCTTAAGAGCCTCCCAGGGGTATGTAAACCCCGCAAGGTAGTCCTTTGCAAGCGTATGATCAAGATCATAAAGATCAGTAATCTTATACATAAATAACCTCTTATCTATATCCTTCGGACGGCGGACAAAGCTGCTGCCCGATCATTCGCCCTACGACAAAAAGGGCAAAAAATTGACTTCAAAATATCTATGTAATTCTAACACAGATGGTATTGAAGTCAATTTACGGAGGTTATTTGAAAAGCCGCCAAGCCTTTCAGATCATCATCTTATAGATCTTAGTGCAGTCCTCTTCATTAAGTGTAAGGAAGCCTGAGATAGTACCGTCTCTGCCGTCGCCGTTACAAAGCGTATCGACAAGCTGAGGGATATCCTCTTCCCTGGCACCGAGCTCTTTGAAGTTCGAGGGCATTCCGATGGAGATCAGGAAATTACGGAGAGCTTCTATACCCGCCTTGGCCGTTACTTCAGGATGCTCAAAATCCATCTGGCAACCCCATACTCTTACGGCGACCTGAGCAAATCTCATTACATTATGCTCCATCTCGAAAGTAAATACCGCAGGCATTGTAACTGCAAGTCCTGCTCCGTGTGCCACATCATAAAGTGCCGAAAATTCATGCTCGATCATGTGGCTGAGCCAGTCCTGAGATCTTCCGACGCCGCAGGAATGATTATGTGCCATCGTACCTGCCCACATTATATTGGCTCTGGCCTCGTAATTATCGGGATCTGCAATAACTCTGGGGCCTTCATGGACCATAGTAAGCAGAAGTCCTTCGATAAGTCTGTCGGTAACTTCTACTTCCCTGCTGTTGGTGATATAGCGCTCATAGAGATGTGCCATGATATCAGTGATACCGGCAGCCGTCTGATGAGGCGGCAATGTCTGAGTGAGAGCGGGATTCAGGATGCTGAACTTGGGACGTATGGCATCACCGCTTGCACCGCGCTTGAACATTCCTTCTTCCTTTGTGATTACTGAATCCGGACTTCCTTCACTGCCTGCAGCGGCGATAGTAAGGATAGTTCCTACGCCGAGGGCCGCCTCGATCCACTTTCCCTGATAAAAGTCCCAGAAATCTCCGTCGTACACAACACCGGCCGCTATGGCTTTGGCTGAATCGATAGTGCTTCCGCCTCCTACTGCAAGTACGAAGTCAACACCTTCTTTCCTGCACAGATCGATACCTTCATATACCAGTCCGCTCCTGGGATTGGGCTTTACTCCACCCAGCTCTACGAAAGGCACACCTTCCGTATTCAAAGATGCCCTGACTCTGTCGAGGAGTCCGGATCTTACGACGCTTCCTCCGCCATAGTGGATAAGAACCTTGCTGCCGCCGAACTCCTTAACGAGCTTACCGGCTTCATTCTCCGTCTCCTTGCCGAATACGAATTTAGTGGGCGAATAATAAGTAAAATTCTCCATTTAGCTCTCCTTTAGATCTTTGTCTTAGCCTCTTCCAATATGTTTATTATCTTGTCACACCATTCATCAAATTCGGGATCTTCAACCTGACATTCGGGGTGAGACAGAATATGATCAAGTGACCTCCTGACGCCTTCGTCGAATCTCACATGCGTGGTCATTTCAGGCGCAAGTCGCTTGATCTTACTGTTATCGAATACCACCGATACCGACTTATCACCCGTAAGGCTTCCCTCAAAATCAAAACCGTACTTATCTCCGCACGCCGACAGGAATTCGGAAGATATATGATAAGGGATAAGCTCAACGCCGAGAGCGTCCGCTACCGTTTTATAGATCTGATCCCAGGTAAGGACTTCATCTGATGTTATCTGGAATGCTTCACCTATGGCATGTCTGTTGCCCATAAGACCTGTATATCCGATCGCAAAATCCTCATTCCATGTAACGGTCCAAAGCGAACTTCCGTCACCCTGGATGATAACGGGCTTATTCTCTCTCATCCTCTTGATGGCCTGCCAGAATCCTTTGGTACCGTGAACGCCCAGCGGAATATTCCTCTCGTCATATGTATGACTCGGGCGTACGATCGTAACGGGGAAGCCCTCTTCCCTGTACTTCTTCATAAGGAATTCCTCGCATACGATCTTGTTTCTTGAGTATTCCCAGTGAGGATTAGAAAGCGTGGTGCCTTCCGTGATCACATAACTTGCCGCGGGCTTATTATATGCAGATGCCGAACTCGTAAAGATATACTGATCCGTTCTGCCCTTAAAGATACGGTAGTCACGCTCGATCTGATCCACTGTAAATCCTATGAATTCACATACGGAATCGAAATGCATATCGCCGAGCTTTAAGATAACATCGGCTTCGTCATTGATATCTGCCGTTATCGTCTTTACCGAATCGGGTAATACCGAATTCCTGTTACCTCTGTTGAGTACCCAGACTTCCCACATTGGATCTTCCGCAAGCCTTCTGACGATAGCCGTACTGATTATCCCTGTGCCTCCGATGAATAGAGCTCTTTTCATAGTCGCGGCATATTCCTTTCGCATGATATTACTACCTTGAAATATACCCTATCAGTTGTTATCATTCTTCTCAGATCATGTTTTAAAGCTTCTCATTTTTTGTCATCCGACAGGAGGTTCTTTATGGATCTTAAGCAATATGAAGCCTTTCGTTTTCAAAATCGCAATGCCATAAACATCGCAGACAGAATGCCTGAGCACTCTTTCCCGGCGCACTGGCACTTTTACGGGGAGATCATCCTGGTCGGCAAAGGCGACAAGAATCTATATATGATCAATGAGACGAGATATACGGCTGTCGAGGGCGACATACTGCTTGTATGGCCGATGGAGATACATGAGATAATCGATGCCGACAGGCACTCTTCGGCGATAGTCCAGTTCAGCAATACTTTCGCGGATTCGCTTTATGATTTCGGCAGGATAATGCACTACTACCATGATATCCACATCATAAGAGCCGCAGACCATCCCGAGCTGTCATCGGCTCTTACTTCCGTCATAAAGGATATGAGGCACATCTGGGAGGCTAAGGATGCCAACCGCGAGATAAAATGCACCAAGATGCTGCTCGACCTGATGCTTCTGCTTGACGCCTCCAGGGATGAACTGGCCGGTGACGCCGATTCGGTCACGACCGGTACGCTGCCTGAGAATACGATAAGAAAGATCACCGAGGTCACCGACTACATAAGAAGCAATCTTACGGGAGATGACATTACACAGGCGCGGGCTGCCGAGATGGCGGGAATAAGCAAGGACTACTTTTCGAGGATATTCAAGCAGGTCACGGGACAAAACTATAATAAGTGGCTCAATATGATCAGGATCGAGAAGGCATTATCCCTGCTGCCTGATAAGACACTTACCGTCACCGATATTGCCATGCTGTCGGGATTTAAGAGCATCCCCAGCTTTAACAGGATCTTCAAGGAAGAGAAGAATATGTCACCTTCCCGGTACAGAGCCTATTCGGAGAACAGCTGATCATTCCTCGAACTTGAATATCATCCTCTGGATATCCACATCATACATATTGGATGCGGACACATAGGTAGTGGTAGTATCGATCTGCTCCGACGGCAGCGGGAGGCCGTTTATCAGCCTGTATGCATTCTCCACTCCGAGATATCCCATGGCATACGGATTCTGGACTACAAGGCCCTGTATCTCGCCTGTCTCCAGCATTCCTACCGATATGACATTGCTGTCAAAAGCATAGATGTCTACGCTGTCTGCAAGTCCCAGATCCCTTATGGCATATCCGGATCCCAGGCTCATCAGCTCGTTCAAAGCCGCAATGGTATTTATGTCGGGATGATCTCTCAGAAGTTCCATGGTCCCTTCGTATGCCGAATCCTGAGTCGATACGCAATTGACCGTATATATGTCGGTGACTCTCCCGGATTCCGAGACTGCATCACAAAAGCCCTGCTCTCTCTGCTGACCGTTAGCGGAATTGATATCATAATTGACGACTCCGACGGTAAGCTCCCCGGGATTATTGATAAGAGCCTGGACTCCTGCCATCCTCCCGGCCAGATAATTGTCCGTCATGATCCTGCATGAAACATCGCTGCATGCAACATCACTGTCTATTACTATTACGGGCACACCCGCATCTATCGCCTCTCTTATCGCTTTGGCATTAGCGCTGTAATCAATGGCTGAAAACACTATTGCTTCGGCACCGTTAGCGACGGCATTTCGGATCATCTCATTCTGAGCTTCATAATCCTCTTCACTGTCGGGAGCTTCAAAAGTCATATCAAGATTATATTCGGCGGCCGCGGCTCGTGCTCCCGAGGAAACGCTGAGCCAGAATGCCGATTCACTTGATTTGCCTATAACGGCTACATATGATCTGGTGTCCTTGGTCTTAAAGATCGATCCGGTATTGTTCATACGGAAAAATATACCGAACACTGCGACGGCGACCAGGATAAACATAAACGCACTTATTATCAGAAGACCGTGGGAGCCGAACTTATTTCTTCTCATACTTATCGTCCTCCGTGATCTTGGGGATCCTTATGGATACACATGTTCCTTCGTCGAGCTCGGATCTTATAGTGATACCATACTTTTCACCGAAGTAGATCTTGATCCTGTCGTTGACATTCTTGACTCCGATACCGTGCTTATCGGTGATATCGTTCTCGAAAAGCTCACTGATCTGCTCTTCGCTCATTCCTACTCCGTTATCTTCCACCTCGAGGATGACATCATCCTGATCCTCGAAGATCCTGATGATTATATGCCCCTCGTCTATCATGTTAAGTCCGTGATAAAGCGCATTCTCGATCAGCGGCTGAAGCGTGATCTTGTTGCACAGATACTGCTTGCAGGACTCCTGAACCTCAAACTTATAATCGAACTGATTTGTATATCTGAACTTCTGGATCTGAAGATAGCATTCGGCATGCTGAACTTCCTTTTCGATAGGGATCATCTCCTTGCCGCGGCTGATGCTGATCCTGAAGAGCTTAGCCAGTGCATTTACCATCATGACCGCGTCCGCATTCTTGCCTTCTTCGCACATCCAGGATATGGAATCGAGAGTATTGTAAAGGAAGTGAGGATTGATCTGAGCCTGAAGAGCCTTGAGCTCCGTCTTTCGAAGCGTATTCTCCTCTCGCTTGACCTCCTCCATGAGCTGCTGGATGCGCTTGACAAGATGCTCGAAAGAATCCGACAGACGATTGACCTCGACTGCACCCGTGATAGGCTCGAATACGAATCCGGAGGCATTATCCTCGAAGTCCCTCATGGCATCCGTAAGTTT
>CACZPC010000001.1 GCA_902782985.1 Oscillospiraceae bacterium | reverse complement strand
TTGCAACAGTATAGTTCTCTATGTATAATTCAATTAACCGAAAAGCATTTCGGTGAAAACCATTTCGGTGAAATGCTTTTCAGTAAAAGGAGCACTTATGAATACGGTATTCAGAGGAAGACAAAGAGAGCTTGATATCCTTACAAGGCTATATGGCAAGAGTGGATTCTCTATGGCTGTCGTCTACGGCAGAAGGAGGATCGGTAAGACCATGCTCATCAATAAGTTCGTCAAAGATCGTGATTGTAAGTGCATATCTTTTACGGCTGTAGAGCGAAGTGAGAATGAACTTCTGTCTATGCTTTCCGATACTGTATTGAATGCCCTGGCTCCGGATATGGAGGGGAGCATCAGTTTTAAGAGTTTTGAGGATATATTTAACTTTATAGGAAAGAAGGCTCAAAAAGAGAGGATCATATTTTTTATAGACGAGTATCCGTATCTGGCTAAGCAGTGTTCTTATATACAATCACTTCTTCAAAAGGTCATAGATAATGTTTGGAAAGATACAAAGCTCTTCTTTGTCATTTGCGGATCAATGGTGAGTTTCATGAAGGATGAGGTCCTGGCGGAATCTGCTCCTCTTCATGGCAGGACAAGCGTGGAGATAAAGCTACGACCTTTCAACTACCTTGAGACGGCAGAATTCCTGGAAGGCTATACCTTTGAAGAGAAGGCAATATGTTACGGACTGACAAACGGCATTGCCAAATACATTGAGCAGATCGATCCGAAGCAAAGTCTTGAGGAGAATATCCTCGAGCAGTTCTATTCCGGCGGCGGATATTTTACAGAGGAGCAGATAAAGACCTCTGTAGCAGGAGACAGACAAAACCCCGCTATATTCAATTCGATAATATCCGCTATCGCGACCGGACACAGTAAGCATAATGAGATCGCCACATATGTCGGAGTTGACGATATAGCATATCCTTTGAAGGTGTTATCAAACACGGGAATAATAGAGAAGCGCATCTCAAGGAGACCTTACTATGTAATTACCGACAGTATGCTGGAGTTCTGGTTCCGATATGTGAATAAGGCCACAAGCCTTATAAATGCAGGTAACGGAGAGGCGTACTATCGTGCTTATGTTAAGGATCAGCTCCATGACTACATGGGCAAGGTATTCGAGAAGATGGCAAAAGAATATATACTTATATGTGCAGGGAAAGGCAGGATACCTGTCGTATCTGACATCTCGGATTATCAGAATTCCATAATAGATGACAATGGGCAAAAGCGTCAGATCGAGCTTGATATTATAGGTAAGGCCGGAAAAGATATCCTTCTTGCAGGAGAGTGCAAGTTCAAAAATGAAGCATTCGACAAAGCTGATCTGCAGGCTTTAAAGGATAAGGTCAGGTATATTTCCGCATCAGATCCGGTCATATGCATATTCTCGCTCGGAGGATTTACGGATCACGTGCGTAGTGAAGCAAAAGACTGTATCCTGATAGACATAGAAGATATGTATGAGATAAAGAAGAACGGAGAAATAACATGAGTACATCTGATAATACATATTTCGCACCGGGAGTCCCGACGGATCCCAGGGAGGATCATATAATAAGAGCGATGGCCTTGAAGGGTCATGTGAAGGCAGTTGCCATCAATTCGACGGCTACTGTCGCCGAGGCATTGAGGATACACGGGACTTCACCCGTAGTCACGGCAGCGCTTGGAAGATTCATCACCGGGTCGCTGCTCATAGCCGAGAATATGAAGAATCCCGACGATACACAGACTACCCTTATCAGATCCGACGGACCGATCCGCGGCATGACTTGCGTCTGCGACAGCCACGGACATGCGAAAGCCTACGCAGTAGAGCCTGTAGTGGAAGCGACTTATCACAGGCCCGGGAAGCTCAATGTAGGTGCGGCAGTAGGAAACGGCTCTCTTACCGTAATAAGAGATATCGGTCTCAAGGAACCCTATACAGGGTCGGTGCAGCTTGTATCAGGCGAGATAGCCGAGGATTTTACTTATTATCTTGCTTCATCAGAGCAGACACCTTCTGTTGTGGCTCTGGGCGTACAGGTAGGTCCCGAGGGTGTGCTTAACGCCGGAGGACTAATGGTACAGCTTATGCCGGGTGCTACTGAGGAAGATATAGATTATGTGGAGAAGCGTGCCAACGGCGGATTCCCTGATATAACATTCCTGATGGAGGAGGGCTTCTCTCCTGCCAAGATGCTCGATCTTTTCATGGGAGATCCCGATATGGCATATATGGACGGATATCCCGTAAGCTATAAATGCAACTGCTCCCGTGAGAGGATGTATTCGGGATTGGCGGCTCTTCCCAAGGATGATATAAAGACGCTGTCGGAGGATAGCAAGGGCATCGATACGGAGTGCCACTTCTGCGATAAGAAATATCATTTCACGCCTGAAGAGATAGGAAAGTTGCTGTAATAATATGGATATCAAGGCTTTGTGGAATAAGTATAAAGATCTGATCCCGTATGGGATATTCGGAGTCCTGACGACAGTCGTTAATATTGCCGTATATGCGCTGTGTGCCAGAAAACTCAATATGTCTACAATTCCGAGTACCGTGACGGCATGGGTAATAGCGGTATTGTTCGCGTATGTGACCAACAGAAAATGGGTATTCCACAGCAAGGCAACGGGAGCGAAGGCAATAGTCACGGAAATAGTGTCTTTCTTCGCATGCCGCCTGCTCACCGGAGTCCTGGATGTAGGTATAATGAAGCTGTTCGTTGATATGCTTCACTTTAACGATGTGATCATCAAGGCCTTGTCGAATATCCTTGTCATCATTCTTAACTATGTAGCAAGCAAGCTCGTGATATTCAGGAAGAGATCCTGATCAGGCTGATCTAAGAAGGGAATGTTATATAAATGAAGATCAAAGACGTACTTAAGCTTATCGGATTATATGCCATTATATATCTTGTATATTCTGCAATATTCGTAGCGCTCTTCCATACGGGGCTGCTCGCGTCCATGAGCGTTCTAATGTACCGTGGATTGGCCTTTATCGTAATAACGGGAATCCTTGCAGCGGTGACCATGGCTCTCATCCGGTGTAAGTGGAAGAAGATAGAGGTAAGGGACATCATCCTTATGTTCTTCCTCTTCTGCTGTGTCAACACGGTTCTCTTCACCATGATCCCCGTTACGGTCGAACGCTCCGTATCGGTCTTTATGCTCAGTTATATGGAAGAGAATTCGGACCGCACATTTACCCAGGAAGATGTCGAGGAGATATTCAAGGATAAGTACGTTGTCGAGTACGGTGCATTCGAGAAAAGATTCGAAGAACAGCTCGTGACCGGCTCCATAGTTCAGAACGAAGACGGTACATACAGCATAACGGAGCGCGGCGAAAAGATAGTAGCCCTTTTCAGACTGGTAGCAAGCTGGTTCAATACCGACGAAAGGCTGGTATATCCGAACGAGTATTGA